>CAZKZM010000023.1:0-9000 GCA_964557305.1 uncultured Candidatus Saccharibacteria bacterium
GTGCACCCCCGGGGGTGCACAAGGGAAGTGTTATCATTCCCGCGGGAATGACAGTGTCAAATGTCACATGTCAAAGGTCAAAGGTCAACTTTTGTCAAATGTCAAAGGTCAACCCTATTTTCCGTGGCATTTTTTGAACTTTACTGGAGTTCCGTCAGGGTGAGTTGCTCCGCAAGGACAAGGGTCATTTCTTTTTACTCCACTAAAATCTTTTGTTTTTTCTTTTTCTGGATCAATGTTTTTTCTTATTATTATTCTTGAGTTGTTTCTTATCTTTTGTGCTTTTTTGATTTTTGTTATCCTCTCTGCAATCATTGACTCAATGTTTTCCATCATATTGTTAAAAGCAATATGCCCCTCTCTTTTATACTCAACTAACGGTTCTTTTTGTCCGTACGCTCTTAATCTTACTGCTTCTCTTAAATCATCCATCATTGTTAAGTGATCTTTCCATAGAAAGTCCATTGTTCGCAAACAAACAAATTTTTCAACTTTTCTCATCTCTTCTTTTCCAATTTCTGCTTCTTTTTCTAAGTACTCTTTTTCTTGCTTTCCTTGTTTCTTTAAAACTTCAAGAATATAAGAGCGAAGATTTTTTTCCGAATCTTCCTCTTTCACTTCTGCTCTTTCCAAAATATCATTTCTCAACTCATAAAACTTTTTACGGTGCTTAAATAAAACATCGTCATACTGTAAAATCTGTTTTCGAGCATCAAAGTGATGTCCTTCAACTTTCTTCTGAGCTGACTGAATAATACTTGTTATATATCCAATTCTTATTGGTTCATCTTCCGGAAGATTAAATCTTTCCATCATTGCTTGAACTTTCTCTCCTCCAAAAATTCGTAACAAGTTGTCTTCAAGAGAAACAAAAAACTGACTTTCTCCAGGATCTCCTTGTCTTCCACACCGTCCTCTGAGCTGATCATCAATTCTTCTTGCTTCGTGTCTTTCTGTTCCCAAAACAAAAAGACCTCCCGCTTGTTTCACTTTTTTTGCTTCTTCCTCTTCTGGAGGATTACCACCCAGAATTATATCAACTCCTCTTCCTGCCATATTAGTCGCAACTGTCACCGCTCCCCACCTTCCTGCTTGTGCAATAATTTCTGCTTCTTTTTCGTGATTTTTAGCGTTTAAAACTTCGTGCTTAACTCCTTGCCTTTTAAGCATAACTGAAAGTTTCTCATTCTTCTCAATAGACGCTGTTCCAATTAAAACTGGTTGCCCTTTTTCACTTCTTTTTTTAACTTCCTCAACAACAGCGTTTATTTTTACTTGTTCTGTTTTATAAACAACATCAGGAAGTGATCTTCTGATTAAATTTTTATGAGTTGGAATTACTGCTACCTCTGTTCCGTAAACTTTAAAAAGTTCTTCTTCGGAAGAGGTTGCCGTTCCTGTCATTCCCGATATCTTGTCATACATCTTAAACAAGTTTTGAAATGTGACACTCGCCATCGTTTGTGATTCTGGTTTTATCTGAACTCCTTCTTTCGCTTCAATCGCCTGATGAAGTCCTCCTGACCATCTTCTTCCTGGCATAAGTCGTCCTGTAAACTCATCAACAATAATTACTTCTCCATCTTTTATTACATAGTTAATGTCTTTTTCATATAGTGGTTTTTTTGTTCCTGGATGTTTTGCTTGTGCACGAAGAGTTTGTTCTAAGTAGTAAACAGCATCCATTCCCTTTTCATCATATATGTTTTCAACTCCCAAAATCTTTTCAACTTTCTCCACCCCTTCTTCGGTAAGAGTAACTGCTTTTTCTTTTTCGTGAACTTCATAGTCGGTTCCTGCTTTTAATTTTGGAACAATTCGCGAAGAAAACTCTTTATACATCTCTTTTTTGCTTTCAAACTCCTCTTGCTCTTCAGGAACTGAGATAATAAGAGGTGTTCTTGCCTCATCAATCAAAATAGAATCAACTTCATCTATTACAGCGTAACTAAATCCTCGTTGAACTTTACTTTCAATGCTCGCTACCATATTATCTCGTAAGTAATCAAACCCAAACTGATTATTAGTTCCATATGTTATATCCGCTTGGTAGGCCTCTTTTCTAGTGCAAGGACGCAAAAAATCTTCCTCAACATAAAAAGAACCCAAAGTATCCCGAACTTCATCTTTCTCTTCGTCCCCCGACTTGTAGTAAGGATCATACAAAAACGACTGTCTATCATTTATACAACCCACAGAAAGACCTAAAAAATGATAAATCTGCCCCATCCAAACCGTATCTCTTCGTGCCAAGTAGTCGTTAACCGTAACAACATGAACTCCTTTCTTTGAAAGTGCATTCAGATAAACAGGAAGCGTTGCAGAAAGAGTTTTACCTTCTCCTGTTTTCATCTCTGCAATCTTTCCTTGATGAAGAGCAATTCCACCCATAAGTTGAGAGTTGTAGTGTCTCTGCTTCAAAGTTCTTTTTCCTGTTTCCCGAACCAAAGCAAATCCTTCCGATAAAATGTTATCTAAAGATTCTCCTTCTTTTGCTCTTGCTTCAAGTTTTTTTGATTTTTTTTGAAGATCTCCGTCAGAAATATCTTTTAAATCTTTTTCAAACTCGTTTATTTCAAGAACAAGCGGTTCAATTGATTTTATATACTTCTCTTTCGGATCACCAAATATTTTATTAAAAAAAGACATAAAATAATATAACAAATAATATAACAATTAACTATTGACATGTGACATTTGACTGTCATTTCCGCCCTGCACCATTCCAAGCAGAGCTATACTCCGGCGGGAATCTGGTCAAAAAAATTCAAAACGCAAAAGTCAAAAGTCAAAACTGCAACTTAAAACTATAAAACCTATAAAAGATATAACAGATATAAATTATATAAAAATAAAAAAGTTTTAAGTTTAAAAGTTTAAGTTTTGACTTTTGCGTTTTGAGTTTTGCGTTTTTTAAATCTACCCTCTCATCTTCTTTGCCTTCTGTCCTCCTTTAATGTTTTGTTTCTTGGCTTTTCCCTTGTGTTCTTTTATCTGTCTTTCTATCTCATCCTTGATTTTATCAACTGATGCTTTTATTGTTTCAGAGATACTTTCTACTGTTATTATTCTTCCTGGAATATTGAGATTAACTTTTGTTTTAAATCTTTTTCCTTTCTCTTTTTCTGAAACTTGCTCCATATCAACTTCTAAAATAAACTTGTCATCTTCTTTTTCTTTAGAAGCAAAACGGCAAGCTTTTTTCAGTTTCTTCTCTGTGTAATCTTTTATATGAGTAGTAATCTCTATGTTTTTTCCTTTTATAATTATATCCATAATTTAAATTTATTTAATTAAAAATACAATTTCATTATAACAAACAATGGGGAATAATCAAGGAATAATTTTGAATTTTGAATTACGAATTTTGAATCAATTTTGAATGATTTAATTTTTAATTTTAAAAAAAGAAGTAATTATCAATTATCAATAAAGTAATTAAGTATTTAAGTTTAAAATTTTCAATGACAACAACCCTGTCATTCTGAGGCGTTTAGCCGAAGAATCTTGTTACTGTTTTATCCAAGAGATTCTTCGTTTCACTCAGAATGACAAGTTCCATTTCAAAATTAATCCACTATCTCCACCTCTTCTTCTAATTCTACTCCGAACTCTTGCTTTACTCTTTGTTTTATTTTTTTAATTAGGGCTACTACATCTTCTCCTGATGCACCTCCTTGATTAATGATAAAGTTTGCGTGTTTCAAGGAAACTTCTGCCTCGCCAACTCTTTCTCCTTTTAGCCCACAGCTTTCAATTAAAAATCCTGCTGGAACTGATTCTTTAAATCTTTCTGCTTGTTCTGGAAAGTTTTTTGAAAAAGATTCCGTCACTTCTATGTTTTTGAAAACACTGCCGGCTGATGGTTGCAGAGGATGCTTTTCTCTTCTGTATTCCAAGTACTCACTAAACTTGTTGTTTTCTTCTTCTTGAAAAGGAAAACTCATCTCTGTTTCAAGAATTATTATATTTTTATTTTTTTTAAAAAAACTTTCCCGATAACTAAACTGACAATCTTTCTTACTGAAAACTTCTTCTTTAAGATTGCTAATATCAACCGTCTTCACTTTTTTAAGATGATCACTAATCAGAGTACCAAATGCCCCTGCGTTCCCTCGGATCGCCCCTCCGACGCTTCCTGGAACTCCTCCTGCCCATTCTAATCCTGCTCCCTTGTTCTTCTTTAACTCAGAAGACAGTTTCGGAAGATAAACTCCCGCTCCAGCAGAAAGATTAACCTCGTCACCATCTCTCTTTACTTTAAACTTGTCCATTCCTAAAAAAACAACCACTCCTTTGTATCTTGAAGGAAGAATAAGATTGCTTCCTCTTCCAACAATCAAGAGTGGTATTTTATTTTCTTTAGAAAAATCTAATCCCATCAAAACATCCTCTTTTCTTTCTGCTTTTAAAAAGTAATCAGCAACACAACTAACTCGCATCGTGTTGTAGTTTTTTAAAAGTTTGTCTTTTTCTATTTTTTCTAAATCTTTCATTACTGTTATTATAGAGTATTTAATTTTTTTGACAAAACAAAAGGCCGGAAGCGTTAACTCCAATTTTATGAGTACATGCCTTCCGACCTAGCCCTTATTGTATACTTGAAAAAATAACTGTCAACCCCCTGTAATAAAAAACACCCTTCAGAAAGCAAAAAACCTCGCTCGAGTGAGGTTTTTTGCCAAATTGGAGCAACCTTCTACCACGCACTCATCAACTCCATAATAGCAAGAAAAACAAAAAAGTCAACCTGTGGAAAAATACCCTACTCCTGGGACCAACCTAAAAAAGAGAAAGGTTTTCTTTTTTTTCAACTCTTTTAATAAGAGATTTAAGTTCCATTTTTTCAAAAAAAGATATCCCCTCGTCGCTGTATCCTTTCCACCGACAACTATCAACTTCCAACTTCAAGGGAACATCTTTTTTAATAGTCACTAACTCCTTGCTTAAAAATGCCTCTTTTTCGTACTGTTTTAATTTTTCTAAAACACCTTTTTTAATCTGTTTTGCTTTTAATGTTTCTTTCTTAATCTCGTTGTATATATTTTCAACAGAACCAAACTTTTTTATAAGCTCTATCGCTGTTTTTTCTCCAACTCCAACAACTCCCGGAATGTTATCAGAAGCATCTCCTCTTAATGCTTTATAGTCAGTTAGTTGTTCTGCTTTTAATCCATCATAAACTTCTTGAACTTTATCTTCATCATACACCCCAGCATCTTTTATTCCTCTTTTGAAAAGATATGCTGTTGTTCTTTTGTTTACTAACTGCAAAACATCCATATCTCCACTAACAATAACTGAACAGAAATCTTTTTCATCAAAAAAACAAGAAACTGTTCCGATCACATCATCGGCTTCAAATCCTTTTTTTTCAAGAACAGGAACATTAAACTTTTCAACTCCTTCTTTTATTGCTGGAATTTGAGCAACAAGTTCTTCTGGCATTTTAGTACGAGTAGCTTTGTAATCTTCAAACATCTTGTGTCTAAATGTTTTTTCGGGAAGATCAAAAGCAGTGACAACATAATCAGGATTAAAATCATTAACCGCCTTGATAAATAAAGAAAAAAATCCGTGAACTGCATTCACTAATTCTCCATTCTTTGTTTTTAGTGGAGGAAGAGCGTAGTATGCTCTGTAAATCAGAGAACTACTGTCTATTATTAAAACTTTCATATTATATGGGCCCCAAAGAAAGAGGTGGTGAAGTTAAGCTTGCACCACCTCGTCTCTACTTTATCTGTAACTCTTACTTTTTAAGAGCGTCTTTAAGGTTTTTACTTGCCTTAAATTTAGGAACTTTCATTGCTGGGATCTGTATTTTTTCTCCTGTTGCTGGGTTTCTTCCTTCTCTGGCTTTGCGTTTTGAAACGCTGAAACTACCAAAACCAGGAAGAGCAATGGAGTCATTTTTCTTTAATACAGAAGCAATGGTGCCTGTCATGGCGTCAAGAGCTTCTTTTGCTCTTGCCTTGCTAATATTTGCTTCTTTAGCAATTTTTTCTACAATTTCTTGTTTATTCATATACAAATTTTTTTGTTTTTAATTCGACCTTTTATCGGGAGCAGGATACGAACCAAAGTTATTTTAGCGAAAATAATTTTATTCAGATTCAAGGCGTGAGTGGTAAAAGGTATTGACTAATGCCTTGTCCGCGAACAACGCAGAATGTGGATAAAATTATTTCGCCCTACGGGAAGCGCAATGTTGAGTTCTTTCTTCGTTGCTCCTCCTCAATGTAATTGATATTACCTTTCGTCGTCACGCCTTGAAAGAGCTTCAACCTTGCGCTTCTAAAATGACTTTGGTTCATATCCTACTCCCGTCCCAACTATTATATCACTATACGCTATAAATGCAATAACAATATTCATAATTAAAGGTTTTTTGGAACTTGTAAACCTAATCTACCGTAAAGAGTTTCTATTCTTTCTCGCACCTCTCTTAAAACTTCCCACGCCCTAATCCACCGCTCATCCTTATCTGGACTACTTATTATCGCTTCCCACATAAAGGAAAAACTCTTTTCTGGCCCCTGAAATCCAATTATTTTTTCTCCCAAAAAAGGAATAATTGTTAGTGACTCGTACTTAGAATTAAACTCTTCAACAACAAGTTTTCTTTCTCCTTCACTATTTTTTTTAATCTCCTTCACTTCACACCCTTTATTTTTTTCGCAAATAACATAAGGAATTGTAAAATCTTTTTCTGATTGAAAATCAAGATAGAGGGTTCCCTCTCTTCCAACAATCCGATGCCAGTTTCCTGCCCAGTTTTTCGTTTTATATTCCAAGGAAAAGAATGCTCCATTTTGCGATGAGATAAATATGTTTGAGTGAGAAACTTTTACATCTTTCAAGTTTTCATTTTTATAACAGTAATACTCTCCATAAGAACAATCATTTAAGTAAACAGCAATAACCCAGTCCTTGAAAATTTCTTTGAAATTTTTATCAAAACCTTCTTCTTTCAAAGCAAAATCAATACTTGGAATTCCAACAAAAGAAGATTTCAAAGAGCGAGTAAGAATCTCTTGTCCGTAATGGTCAACCAAGTAATGCCCAAAAAGATTAATCACTCCGTAGTCAGGACCCTGATCTGCCCAATCAGTTAAAGAAAAATCTGGATCGTTAAGAAAACTATCAACTCTTGTTTCAAGATTGCTTCCTTCATACTCTTCATTATATCCAAGAACTGAGATTATTAACTCTGCTCGTAGTTCGTTAAGCCACACTTCTTCACTCACTCGGTGTCTTTTATTTTTTTCGTTAAAAGTGACCAAGTGTGTATATTCGTGAGCAAGATAACTTTTTAAATTCTTATCTTTAATCAGATCAGCATTTACATATACTATGTTTTCTTCATTAGAGTGTGAGTACTGATAAGAAGAGTACTGATCTCCTGTTCTAAAATAACCTCCCGATGTTTCTTTCATCTGATGAAAAAGAACTGTCACTTTTCCTTCTTCACCAACAATCTTGTGCTTCGGCATATCTCCAAAAAAAGAAGATATTTCTGGGAACATATGACCTTCAAACTCTTCGCCAAGCTCTTCTAAAATATCTATCAGTGCTTCTTGTTCTTCTTCTGAAAATTTTTCTAACCACTCTTCTTCAACATAAAAAGAAGTATGCTCTGTTTCTTGCTTTAAGACAGCGCTAACTTGTTCTCTTTCTTTGATGTCGTAAGATGCTTCAGTAAAAAAAACTTTGTCGTTTTCAGCAAAAACAAATCCTGTTGTCAAAAAAAGAAAAGTGAAAATAGTTATTATTCTAATTCGCATATTAAAACTTCTGTTATCTGTTATTAAAAATAAAAATTAATCTGTAGTAAACTCTTCCTAAGTGTTCATGAACAGCAAGATCAGAGTTTCTTAAATTTTGTCCGTGAGGAATAAAGTCAAAGATGTTATAACGAAAAATTTTTCTTCCCTTGAAATCAGTTGGGGCGGGTATCGGATCAGTTCCTATCCTTTTAAACTCACTGACTGCCCTCTCCATATGATAAGCAGATGTCACTAAAAGAAACGGCTCATCACCAACAATCTTTTGGACATTTATAACATTTTCTCTGGTGTTGTAAGAATCTCCCTCTATTATGACTGAATCATAACTGACTCCTCTGTTAGTAAAAAATCCCCGAACTGCACTCGCATCTCCAGATGTTGATAGTGAAGGATCTGTTCCAGAAACAATTATCTCCATCTCCCCCTCAGACATATACCATATTCGTAACGCTTCACTCCCTCTTAAAATATTACTTTCTCTTCCTCCCAACAAAACAACCATCTTCTCAACCCCCTCAATATCTTCTTCTGAAACTGTTGTGTACTTCTCTTCAAGAGACATCATAAGATAATCACTAACTGGAGTTATTGAAAACAAATAATAAAAAACAAATCCTAATATTATAAGCACTTTTCCTGTTTTTCCATCTTTGTTTTTGAAAAAGAAAAAAAAGCCAACAACTGTAAGTATTAAAACAAGAGTACTGGGCATTAAAAAGTTTTGCACTATCCCGTATAACATAACGCAATTATAACACTTTTTAAATTTTTTACACCCCCTAGTAAAAAATCAAAACTGACAATTGACAATTGACATTTGACAATTGACAATTGACAATTGACATTTAACATTTGACTTTTTGACTTTTGACTCTCTGTCATTCCCGCCCATCTCCCTGTCATTCCCGCCCTTCTCCTTGTCATTCCCGCGAAGGCGGGAATCTAGTAAATATAGCAGTTATAATTATTATATGACCAAAAACCATTTTTACACCCCCATTTTTACACCCCAGGGGTGTAAAAATAAACTTCGGTGGGAATCTTGACGAAAATTTCAAATTTTAAATTTCAAATTTCAATTGAATGAACAAATGAACAAATGACTAAATTTTAAAACAACTAACTCATAGCTTTGTGATTATATGTTTTAAAATTTAAACATTTAGAAATTTGAAATTGATTTGAAATTTGAAATTTGAAATTTGAAATT
>CAZKZM010000024.1:0-4846 GCA_964557305.1 uncultured Candidatus Saccharibacteria bacterium
AATGGTTGATCCTGATGATCTCAAAGCACGAGAAGTTTTAAAGTTTATTGCAAAACAGAAAAATGTTTCTTTTGACAGAGTTTCTATTACAGAGGATGATTTCAATAAATTATCTGAAAAGTTTTTCAGTGAACCAGAACCAGAACCAGAAGCAGAAACAAAGGAAGAGTCAGTAGCACCAGAGTCAAAATCTTTTGTCCTAACAACAAAACTTAAAGATGATGGCTATATAAACAAAGAAACAGCCGACTCTTTAATTAAAGAAGCAGAAGAAACAAAAAAATCAGAAGAAGAAGTTCTTATTCGAAAAAAAATAATATCTGAAAGTGATCTTTTCAAGATAAAAAGTAAATTACTTGAAGTTCCTTTAAAAGAAGATGTTTTTCCAAACAAGATAGAAGAGTATGTTTTCAAAAAATTTCCAAGAGAAGTAATAGATAACTACAAGATAATTCCGATAGGAGTAGAGGACGATGGGAAGATAAATATAGGAGCAGTTTATCCGGAAGATGAGAAAGTTGAAGAAGCTCTGAAACTTATTGAACAACAAGAAAAAATAAAGTATGAACTTTTTTTAATATCTTTTTCTAACTTTGAAAAAGTACACAAAGTTTTAAAAGAAATAGAAGAAGAGTTCTCTTCCCCTTTTCTTAAAAGATTAACCGAGAAAGGTTATTTAAAAAAAGAAAAAGCAAAAGAGATAGAAAAGAAAACAGAAAAAGGAAGCAAGACCATTGAGGAACTTATCTTAAAAGAAGGACTGATGTCAGAAGAAGATCTGTTTGAAGTAAAGAGTGATATTTTAGATATTCCGATAAAGAGCGATATCAACACCGAAACAATAATGGAAAATGTTCTCAAGCTTGTTCCTGAAGACACTGCAAATTATTACAAGATGGTTCCTTTTGGAAAGATTGGAGATGTGGTGGAGGTGGGAATGATTGCTCCAGAAAATTTGAGAGCGAGAGAAGCCCTTCGTTTTCTATCACGAAGAAACAACTTTTCTTATGAGATATATCTGATAACGCTTACTACATTTAAAGATATTAGTAAGCAGTATAGGACTTTTGCAAGTGAAGTTGGAGATGCCCTTGAAGATCTTGACATAGAGATCAAAGAAGACACAAAAGGAGAAGGAATAGATATGGAGCAAGACATTGAAAAGCTTGCCGAAGAAGCTCCGATCGTTAAGATTGTTACGGTTCTTTTAAGAAATGCGATAGAAGGAAGAGCATCAGATATTCACATTGAACCCACCAGAACAAAACTGAAAGTTAGATTTCGTGTTGACGGTAAACTTCATGCTTCCCTCTTTCTACCGATTGAAACTCATCTGGCAACAGTGGCAAGAATAAAAATTCTTTCTGGATTAAAAATTGATGAACAACGACTTCCGCAAGATGGTCGTTTTTCGGCAAAGATGGAAGGGAGAAGTATTGATTTTCGTGTTTCTACTTTTCCAACAACTCTTGGAGAAAAGATCGTGATCAGAAGTTTGGATCCCGTTGAAGGATTGAAATCAATGAGTGACTTAGGGGTGACAGGAAAAAATCTTCAAATTTTGAAAAGTTCTATCAGAAGACCAACCGGAATGACGCTTGTCACTGGACCAACTGGTTCTGGTAAAACGACAACTCTTTACAGCGCACTACACACTCTGAACAATGAATCAGTGAACATTGTCACGCTTGAAGATCCGGTAGAGTATTTTATTGATGGGGTTAGTCAGTCACAGGTCAATTCAGATATCGGATATGTTTTTGCAACTGGTCTTCGTCAGATCTTGAGACAGGATCCGGACATTATAATGGTCGGAGAAATTCGTGATGAAGAAACAGCGGATTTAGCAGTTCATGCTTCCCTTACTGGACATATGGTTCTTTCAACCTTACATACAAACAATGCATTAGGAGTTATTCCTCGTCTTATTGATATGGGAATTAAACCATATCTGATTCCACCAGCACTTAACACTGCGATGGCACAACGATTAGTTAGAAGAATTTGTGACAAGTGTAAAGAACCAGTAGTTCCAACCGAAGAGATGAGAATTTTAATAACTGAAGAGTTAAGAAGTGTTTCTACCGAAACTTTAAAAGATTACGGTGTTTCTTCTCTTTCAAATATAAAACTATACAAACCAAAAGGTTGTCGATACTGTTCAGAAGAAGGGTTTGTTGGTAGAATAGGAGTATATGAAGCGTTAAGAATGACTCCTGATCTTGGAGAGATAATAATGGAAAGTCCAACTGAAAAAGAGTTAACCGCAGAAGCAAAAAGGCAAAGGATGGTTAGTTTGAGGCAAGACGGAATAATTAAAGCGATTACAGGATACACAACAATAGAAGAAGTTTTGCGCGTCACTGGAGATGGAGCTTAATTACCATCTAATATAAATAATTATGGAAAACAATAAATACAGAGAACAATTAGAAGAACTTTTACAAACCGTTATTGATGAAAACGGTTCGGATCTGCATATCTCTGCGGGACACTTTCCAATAGTAAGAATAAACGGAAAGTTAATATCACTTACTGAAAAAAAGATGATCACTTCTCACGATGCAAGAGAAATTGCGATGGAGATGATGAACAGAGATCAGAAAGAAAAGTTTTTAAGTAGCTACGAACTTGACTTTTCTTATCACTACAAAAACATTGCACGGTTCAGAGTAAACATATTTTTCCAACAAGGAGAAATCAGTTGTGCGATGCGTCTCATCCCGACCAAGATAAAAACCCTTGAAGAGATAAATATGCCACCAGCAATATATGATTTTTGCAACGCATCGCAAGGATTTGTTATTATTACTGGTCCTACCGGACACGGAAAATCAACAACTCTTGCAGCTTTAATAGACAAGATAAACCAAGAAAGATTTGATCACATTATTACAATTGAAGATCCGATAGAGTATGTGTTTGAAGAAGCTCGTTCTCTTATTGATCAGAGAGAGATTAGTAGAGATACTCTTTCTTTCCCACGGGCCTTGAAATCAGTATTTAGGCAAGATCCGGATGTTATAATGGTTGGAGAGATGAGAGACCCAGTTACTATTTCTACGGCGATAACCGCTGCAGAGACAGGGCATCTTGTTTTTTCAACGCTACACACTAACTCTGCAAGTCAAACTATTCACCGCATAATTGATTCTTTCCCTCCTGAACAACAAAATCAGATAAGGGCACAGCTTTCATCGTCTTTACTGGGAGTTGTTTCGCAACGACTTGTCTCAGGAGTTGAAAAAGGACTTGTTCCTGCCTGTGAAATAATGATAAGAAATCACGCCGTGGCAAATCTTATTAGAGAAAACAAGATTCATGAGATTGATCTTATAATTGAGACATCTTTTGAGCAAGGAATGGTGAGCTTGAATCGTTCTTTAGTTGAACTTGTTAAAAGTAATCTTATAACAAAAAAGAACGCTTTAAATTACGCCCTTAATCCTGTTGAATTACGAAGGATGATGGGATAAAAAAATGAAGTTTGAATACAGAGCAAGAGATAAAAAAGGAAACATTCAAAGTGGAGAAATTGATGCTTCTAACAAAGAATCAGCAATCTTAGCAATTCAAAGTTACGGCCTTTTTGTTGTCTCGGTTGAAGAAGTAAAAGTTCCTTTTTACAAAAAAGATCTTCCTCCTCTTTTTGAGAGAGTGACAGGAAGAGAGATTGTTATGATTTCTCGTCAGTTAGCGATGATGGCGGAGTCAAAAATATCAATTGTTGAATCACTGCAAACACTTTCCAAGCAGTTAGAAAAAAGAACACTCCGAGAAAAGATACTTTCAGTTTCAAACAAGGTGGAAGGAGGAATGTCCTTTTCAAAAGCGCTTTCTCAGTATCCAGAGATATTTTCTGATTTTTATGTGAATATGGTGAAGTCAGGAGAAGAATCAGGAAAGGTATCAGAAGCACTTTCAAGTTTAGCCGACCACATTGAAAGAGAGTATGTTTTTCAACAGAAAGTAAAAGGAGCGATGTTTTATCCTCTTTTTATCTTAGTTATTTTTCTTGGAATAATGATCTTTCTTTTTGTTGTTATTATGCCAGAATTAACAGAGATGTTGCTTGACGCTGGAGAAGATCTGCCGTTGCCAACAAAAATTATAATGGGATTTTCTGATTTTCTTGTTGAAAACGGGTGGATCGTTATTGTTGCTGTTTACTCAACTATTGTTTTTTCAATTAAATTTTTTACAACAAATCAAGGAAAAGAACTTTTAGACAAAGCGTTTATAAAAGCTCCTGTCTTGAAAGAGTTTTTTCAAAAAATATACACAATTAGATTTTCAACCAGCTTTGCTTCTTTAACAACAGCAGGAGTTCCGATTGTTAAATCACTTCAGATAAGTGCAGATATTGTCCAAAACTTAGTTTACCGAGAAGCAGTTTTAGAAATTGCAGTTAATGTTGAAAGAGGATTGCAAGTTAGTGATTCAATGAAGAAAAGACCAGACATCTTTAATCCGATGATGGTTCAGATGGCTTATGTTGGGGAAAAAAGTGGACGATTGGGAGTTTCTCTTTCAAATATGGCAAAGTTTTTACAAGACGAGTTATCAAGAACCCTTGACAAGTATATCGGGATGATAGAACCGATACTGATTATTATGCTTGGAGTTATGGTCGGAGGGCTTGTTGCTGCAGTTCTTCTACCGATATATAATATGAGTATGGCGATATAAAACAGCCACTTTCTTGACAATAAAATTTTCAAGGTATAATATAGTTAGTAGATAACAGTAAAGGTCGTAAACATTATAAATATAAAAAACAAAAAATATGAAAAGAGAAAAAGGATTTACCCTTATTGAACTTTTAGTAGTAATTGCAATTATCGCA
>CAZKZM010000025.1:0-4165 GCA_964557305.1 uncultured Candidatus Saccharibacteria bacterium
AGAAAAATTAAACATCTCCAACGATGACTTCATAAGAACCACTGACAAAGAAAAGCACTGGGACGGCGTTCATAAGATCTGGAAGAAGATAAAAGAAAACGACGACATCTACAAAAAAAAGTACAAAGGACTTTACTGCTCGGGATGTGAGTCGTTCAAAAAAGAAAAAGAACTTGTTGACGGAAAGTGTCCTGACCACGACAAAGAACCAGAACAGATTGAAGAAGAAAACTACTTTTTCAGATTATCCAAGTATCAAGAAAAAATAAAACAACTTATTGAAACCGACGAAGTAAAAGTAATTCCAGAAAACAAAAAGAAAGAGATCCTAAACTTTATAAACGAAGGACTTGAAGACATCAGTGTTTCTCGTAATGCCGATGCTTTGAAGTGGGGGATTCCCGTTCCTGACGACGAGTCACAAACCCTCTATGTCTGGATAGACGCTCTCACCAACTACATCTCTGCCCTTGGCTACGGAAGAGACGAAGAAAACTTTAAAAAGTACTGGCCAGCAGATGTTCACTGTATCGGAAAAGACATTTTAAGATTTCACGCAGTGATATGGATCGGAATGCTTCTCTCAGCAGGGATTGAAACTCCTAAAAAAATACTGGTTCACGGACACATAACTTCACAAGGAAAGAAGATGTCAAAAACATTAGGAAATGTAAAAGACCCTTTTGATTTAGTAGAAAGACACGGGGTTGACCCAGTCCGCTACTATCTTTTAAGAGAGATACCAACTGTCAGCGATGGCGACTTCTCAGAAGAAAGATTCACCGAAAGATACAACGCCGATCTAGCCGACGGAATAGGAAACCTATCCTCCCGAATAATCTCCCTATCAAAAACCCCCACCCGTCATCCCCACACCCCCTGTCATTCCCGCGAAGGCGGGAATCCCTTGAATGAATCCCCTGAAATCCCATGGCTAACCACAAAACAAAAAGAATACCACCACCTAATACAACAACTCAAAATCAGCGAAGCCGTTGAAAAAATCTGGGAAGTAATCCACCTAACCGACCGCTACATAGAAAAAGAAAAACCATGGGAAAAAAAAGAAAACAGCGAAGAAGTAGTAAACAATCTCTTACAAATCCTAGAAGCAGTATCGGAAATGATAGAACCAATCCTCCCCGAAACATCAAAACAAATAAAAAAACAAATAAAAACAAAAGAAAAGAAAACCCTATTCCCAAAAACGCTTCCAAAGGAAGCGCGCGAAACAACGCAAAACTGAAACGCAAAACAACGCAAAACCCCCCCGTCATTCTGAACCCTCACTGTCATTCCCGCGAAGGCGGGGAGCGGGAATCCACAAAGATGAAGAAATATTATACCTACATACTTGCAAACAAAAAAAATGGTACAATTTACATCGGAGTCACAAGTGATTTAATCAAAAGAATATGGGAGCACAAGCAGAAACTGGTACCGGGGTTTACTCAAAAGTACAATATAGATAAATTAGTTTATTGCGAAGAACATAATGATGTAAATCTCGCCATACAAAGAGAAAAACAAATCAAAAAATGGAATCGTTCTTGGAAAATTAAAATAATTAAGAAACAAAACCCGGAATGGAAAGATTTATATAATGACATCATATAATTATAGATTCCCGCCTTCGCGGGAATGACAGCAGGAAGCGTAGGAGTGTTTTAAGTTTAAAAGTTTAAGTTTTGACTTTTGACTTTTGACTTTTGAGTTTTAACTCGCTTGCCTTTTCAAAAAAAATAAAATAATATAAAGTAATAAGTAAAATAAAAAAGTTTTTATGTTAATCTCAGAACAAAAACTAAAAGAACTTTTAGTAGATGGTGGTCATATGAAAGAAAATGACTTTAATATGGCTCAGAAAGAAGCGTCTGGAAAGTCAATTGATCTCCAAGAACTAATCGTAGAAAAGGGTTTTATCAGAGATGAAACTCTTGGAAGAATGATAGCCGATGAAGCCGGTTATGAGTTTATTGATATTAAAAAAGCAGACATCGCTGACATAACAGATGAGATGTTGGAACACATTCCAGAAGTAGTTGCCATTGCTCAAAAAGTGGTTGTTTTCAAAGAAAAAGAAGATTCTTTCCAGATTGCAACTTGTCATCCTGACAACTATCCTTTCTTTAAAGTGCTTGAACAAAAAACAGGAAAGAGGGCAGAGGTTTACTACTCTACTCCTTTTGATGTTGCTCAAGCATTAAAGAAGTACAAAGGAGATCTTATGACAGAAGTTAAACGGCTGATAAGAGAACTTGAAAAATCACCAGCAGGAGCTGAAGAAAATGTTGTTGAGTTTGTTGATCTTGTTATGGAGTATGCTCACTCTAACTTGGCATCAGATATTCACATTGAACCACTATCAGAGTTTGCAATCGTTAGATTTAGAATAGATGGAATTTTACACAAAGTTGCAGAGTATCCTAAAAAGCAACTTCACGAAAGAATATCATCAAGAATTAAAATTTTGGCAAAACTGAGAACAGATGAAAAATCAGCCGCTCAAGACGGTAGATTTAATTACAAAACAACAGGTGGCTCTGTTGATGTTCGTGTCTCTATTATGCCGGCAACCGAAGGAGAAAATATTGTTATGCGTCTTCTGATCCAGAGAGGAAAAAGATTCTCAATGAGCGAACTCGGACTTCTTCCTCACGACCTGAAGAAGTTGAAATCAGCTGTTCAAAAACCATACGGAATGGTGCTTTCAGTTGGACCAACCGGAAGTGGTAAAACAACCACTCTTTACTCAGTTCTACAAACACTGAACGAACCAGAAGTTAATATTATGACCATTGAAGATCCGGTTGAGTATGAAATAGAAGGAGTTCAACAAACACAAGTTAATCACGCAAAAAACATCACCTTCCCAACCGGACTCCGAACAATCGTTCGTCAAGATCCGGACATCGTAATGGTTGGAGAGATTCGTGATAACGAAACCGTTGATATGGCACTCAACTCTGCAATGACAGGACACTTAGTGCTTTCAACAATGCATGCCAACGATGCCGCAACAACATTCCCTCGTTTCTTAGAGATGGGAGCAGAACCGTTCTTAGTTGCATCTTCAATAAATGTTGCCATCGCACAAAGATTGGTAAGAAAAATTTGTGATGATTGTAAAGAAGAGTATTATCTTACTGATGAACAAATAACAGATCTAAACGAAGAAGACAAAAAACTTGCTGATATGATAAAAGAATTATCAGGAAAAAATAGTTTGAAAGAAGTTGTTTTCCATCGCGGAAAAGGTTGCAAGTTTTGCAACGAAACAGGATACATCGGAAGAACAGCAATCTTTGAGGTTTTAGAAGTGACGGAAGAGATAAGAAACTTGATTGTTCAGAAAGAATCCTCGGAAGTGATAAGAAGAAAAGCAATAGAACAAGGAATGTCAACAATGATGCAAGACGGAGTAGCAAAAACAATAAAAGGAAAAACAACCATAGAAGAAATAAAAAAAGTAGCAAAAACATAATAACCCAAAGGGTTGAATTTCAAATTTCAAATTTCAAATTTCAATTGAATGACCAAATGAACAAATGACCAAATTTTAAGACAACTCACTCATAGCTTTGTGATTATATGTTTTAAAATTTAAAATTAAGTCATTTGAAATTGAATTGAAATTTGAAATTTGAAATTTAAAATTATTTAAACTATGTACATAATCGGTGTTGATGGGGGAGGAACTAAAACTACTGCTGCGCTTGCTGATGAGCGGGGGGAGGTTCTTTCTGTTGAGAAGGGGGGGCCTTCAAATATAAGAAATGTTGGATTGGAAACTGCGGTTGAAAACATTTTAAGTGTTGTAAAAAAAGTTCAGAAAGAAGAAACTATTTCTTGCTACTGTGTTGCTCTTGCGTCGGTGGAAGAAGAAGAGCAAGATAAAAAAGAAGAAGTTGTTAGAATGCTGAAAGAGAAAGGATTAGAAGGGAAGATTTTAGTAGAGAGCGATCAGTTGTCTGCCTTCAAGGCAGGAACGGATGAGAACGATGGAGTTGTGGTTATTGCAGGAACGGGAGCAGTTTGTAAAGGATGGCGGAGTTATAAAGAGCATAAAACAAACGGATGGGGGTATCTTGCAGGAGAAGGTTCTGCTTTTTATGCGGGGATAGAAACTTATCGGGCAGTGCAGAAAAGCTTTGACGGAAGAGGA
>CAZKZM010000026.1:0-1958 GCA_964557305.1 uncultured Candidatus Saccharibacteria bacterium
TCCTGTCTTCCAAAGGTTGTTTTCAATGTCAATTGTTTTTCCCCACTCTGGTGCAGTGTCTTGGTAGCAGACCTTTGCCGCATGGGAGATTGACTCTAACGGACCATACTTTGGATAGTTAACTAATTTTACTTTAATCATAACTCCTCCTTTTTTATTAATAAAGAACGCCCTACCTTTTTATATTTTTAAAACTTTTTTAACTTTGTTGTGTATCTCTTCGCGTGATAAAAGTTTTTCATCCTTCATACAGTCAATGAGAATAAAATCATCAGGGTTCTCTTTTGAAAGTTGAACATAGGCGTCTAAACTGTTTTTCAAGTGCTCTTTGTCTTCTTCGTGGATATCTCTTTTCTTTCCTTTCAAGTAAAGATTCTTTTTTGCTTTTTTTATCTTGTCTGTTATTTTTGAAGAAAGTTGATAAGAAACTTCCGGAGAAGCTTTCAAAATTAAAGTTATATCTGGCTTCGGTATCTGAAAAATATCATACTCAAGATTATAAAGCCACTTGATATACTCTTTTCGCTTCTTCTTGTCTTTTATCTTTCCTCCTTGATGACCAGCGTTTGAAGAAACATATCGGTCGGTGACAACCGTAAATCCATCTTCAAGCCACTTTTTTATCTTGAAAGAAGCATCATATCTATCACAAGCATAAAAGATAGAAGCTCGGTAAGGTCCGATCTCGTCTGCTCTTCCGTATCTTCCGTTAAGATACTCTTCAACCAACCCCGCCGACTTCTTGCCGTACTGCGGAAAATCTATTTTTTTCACCTTGTACCCTTCTTCTTCTAATCTTTTTATAATTAACTTTGTCTGAGTTGCTTTTCCAGAACCATCTGTTCCTTCAATCGCAATAAATTTATTTTTCAAGTTAATACTCATTAGTAATTTTATTTACCACTTCTATTGTTTTTCTTTTCAGATCATCTTTACTTCCCTTGTTGTCTATCGTTATATCAGCTTTTTTCCCAAGTTCTTTTATCTGTCTTTCTGGTCTTTGAGAGTCAATCTCTTTGAACTTTTCAAAAGAAACATTGTCATCTTTCTTTTCACCTCTCTCTTTAACTCTCTCCCACCTTATTTCTGGGGTTGTGGTTACATAGACAACAACTCCTCCCGCCTCTTTAACCAGATCAAAATCTTCTTTAACTCTGATTCCGTTTATAACAACAATCTCTTCTTCTGCTTTTTTTGCTTTTTGCACTGCTCCTTTTGCTAAAATATCTTCCCCAAACCTGTCTCTTAGCAAGTTAACCAGCCACTGTTGATCTTCTTTTTTTACTTCATCAAAAAAAAGCTTTAACGCATCCGTCAAAGCTTGAGAAAATCTAACTAAGAGAACCGAAGAAAAATTTTCCTTAACAATGTCAGAAAAAGTATCTTTTCCTGCTCCGGTCTCCCCTACTACTCCGATAATTTTTTTATTCATTTTTCTTATTTTGATCAGCTCCGTACTGATCTTTATCATCTAAAAGGTCTTTTTCTTGCCACTCTTTGACCCACTCTTCTATCTCAAAAGCTTTTATTTTTCCTTCTTTAGTAGAGCAAACTGCTCTTTTCAGTCCTGCATTTATTATCATCTTCTTGCAAATAAAACAAGGGAAAGAATCAATCTTTTCCCCGGTTTCCTTTCTTTCAATGTAAATATATATATCTCCGCCGTATAAACTCACTCCTGAACGAGCAGCGTTTATTATCGCGTTCTGTTCGCAGTGAACACTACGACAAATTTCATAATTTTTCCCGTGTGGGATGTTCATCTCATCTCGTAAGCAGTTTCCTCTTTCTATGCAATCTTTAGTTTTCCGAGGAGCCCCAACATATCCTGCTGAAACAATCTGATCTCCTCTCACAACAATAGCTCCCCCTTTGACCCTAAAACAAGTTGACCTTTCGGCAACTTGTTTCGCGATATTTAAATAGTACTGATCTTTAGAAGGACGCATAGTGTTGGA
>CAZKZM010000027.1:0-8662 GCA_964557305.1 uncultured Candidatus Saccharibacteria bacterium
GGTGTTTTTATGAAGTTTTGGAATGAAGATAGTGGTTTTAATAAAGAAGCAGAAGAAAAAGCAGAACAGGTCTGTAAAATAATCGGAGTTCCTTTCAAAGTATTTGATGTTCAGGATGTTTTCAAGAAGAAGATTGTTGATGCTTTTTTAGATGATTACAAGAAAGGAGTAACTCCAAATCCTTGTGTTGTTTGCAACCGAGAGATAAAGTTTCAAACCTTAATAGAAGCTTTGTCTTCTTTCAGTGCAGATTATGTTGCCACCGGACATTACGCAATAATTGAAAAACAAGAAGACAGATCTTTCCTAATAAAAAAAGGAGTTGATAGGAAAAAAGATCAGTCCTACTTTTTGTGGAACTTGAAAAAAGAGTGGTTAGGACAAATAATTTTTCCGTTAGGACATTTTGAAAAAAATATAGTGAAAGATATTGCTGAAAAAAACAACATCCCAAACTTGAAAACAGAGTCACAGGAGATCTGTTTTATTAATACTCAAGCATCATCTTTCTTGGAAAGAAACTTAAAACAAAATCCGGGAGAGATAATCAACACCAAAAAAGAAGTGATAGGACATCACATAGGACTTTTTAACTACACGATAGGACAAAGAAAAAGGATAGGACTTTCCGAAGGTCCGTACTATGTCCTATCAAAAAAGATAAAAGAAAATCAGTTGGTTGTGACAAAAGAAGAGAAAGATCTTTTAAGAAAAGAATTTTCTTACGAGAGTGCAAACTTTTTCAAAGATGTTCGCTTTCCCTTTGAAGCAGATGTTAAAATAAGGTATAATAGCAAAGAAGTTAAAGCTGAGGTTTACAAAGATAAGGTAATCTTATCCTCGCCTCAAAAGGCAGTAACTTCAGGGCAGTCAGTTGTTTTTTACAACAAAGAAGAGTTAGTCGGAGGGGGAGTTATAAAGTAATTTAAATTTATTATTATGTTCAGTGAAAATACAACAATCGGAGAAGTTCTAAAAACAGAGAAGGGAGAAGAGATACTATCAGAGAATGGTGTCCCTTGTGTCTGCTGTCCGATGATCTCACAAGAGATGGACTTTCTAACAATTGGCGAAGTAGCCGACAGATATGACTTAGACAAACAAAAAATAATCAACGATCTAAATAATCAGTAAAGTTTTATGAAGCGTACTGTTTTTTAAAAATTACTCTAATCCAATAAATTTTTGATAATTTTTTGGCGTAATTGTTTCAAAAGGAGTATTAGGATAAGCTTCCTGAAAAGATTTAGGCAGTTTTTTATTTTTTTTATTGCTCCATTTAAATTCAAAAGCACGAAGGTTTTGATCTTCCTCTTCAAGATAATCTATCTCCTGTTGTTGGTGAGTTCTCCAAAAATATTTTCTTTTGTAGATAAAATATTCATAGCTTTGTTTTAATCTCTCAGAAATAAGAAAATTCTCCCAAAGGGAGCCAACATCATTACGAATATTTAAAGGATTTAAGTTTTCTATCAGAGCATTTCTAATTCCATTATCATAAAAATAAATTTTTCGCTTTTTTCTTAATTCAGTTCGCAAGTTTTTATGGAAGGGATTAATTCTAAAAATCACAAATAACTGTTCAAGGACTAAGATATATTTTTGAACAGTTTTTTTGTCTATGTCCAAAGAATTAGCGATTTCATCGTAAGAAACTTCGCTTCCCACTTGTAATGATAATGCTTGAAGTAATTTATATAATAAATCTGAATTTTTAATATCTAAAAATTGCAAGACATCTTTATATAAATAACTTTTAGTTATTTCTTTTAAGTTTGCCTTAGCGTTGCTCGGATTATTTATTATTTCAGGATACATTCCATAGATAAGCCGTTGTTCTATTAAACGATCTTGTTCTATTTTGGAAAATCTTTGTTTCAGTTCTTTGGCAGAAAAAGGATAAAGATAGAACTCGTATTTTCTTCCAGTTAGAGGTTCGTTTATTTTGTTGGCTAGATCAAAGGAAGATGATCCTGTCGCTATAATTTGAATTTCAGGATAATTATCAACAATTAATTTTAAAGCTATCCCGATGTTTTCTGTTCTTTGCGCTTCGTCAATCACAACCAACTGATTGTCTCCTAAAAAATTTTTTAACTCTGTTGATGTTTTGTTTGTTAAGGCCACTCTATCTGTTGGTTCGTCACAGTTTAAATATATAGTTTTTTTGTTTTTATAGTTATTTAAAATCTGCTTTACTAGAGTGGTTTTACCTACTTGCCTAGCTCCATAAATGATTATTATTTTACCTTTGGTAAAAAGTTTTTCTTCTATTTTTTCTTGAATATTTCTTTTAATTAGCATAATTATATAAATTAGGGGAATAAGATACTCTAATTATATATAAATTAGGGGAATTGTCAATAATTTTATTTTTATTGTTAAAAATGATTGTTTCTAGTATAATATAAGCAGTAAAAAATTAAACAAGAATTAATTAATTTTATTTTAGAATAGTTTTATGAAGCGTATTGTTTGCCATTATGGAGAGATTGCTTTGAAGGGAAGAAATCGCCGCTTTTTTGAGAAGCGGCTTGTTTCTAATATAAAGAAAGCTATTCCTGATGCGGAAGTTTCTTCTCCGAGAGGAAGGATTATTGTGTTAAGCAAAGAAGAGCAAGTAGAAGAAAAAATAAGAAAAATTCCTGGGATAAATTATCTTTTTATCGCAGAGGTTGTTTCCTCAGATGCGGATGCGATAACTAAAAAAGCAGTTTCTTTGATGAAGGATGGAGATTACAAAAGTTTTCGGGTTACGGTAAAGAGAGCAGATAAAGGATTTCCGATAAAATCTTCTGATTTTGCTTGCCAGGTAGGAGGAGAAGTAGTAAAAGCAACTGGAAAAAAAGTTGATCTTTCTTGTCCTGAGAAAACCTGTTTTATTGAGATAGCAAGAAAAGAGACATATATTTACACAGAAAAGATAAAAGGAGTTGGCGGGCTTCCGGTTGGGACGAGTGGAGTTGCAGTATCTCTTCTTTCTGGTGGAATTGACTCTCCGGTGGCGTCTTTCAGAATGATAAAAAGGGGAGTTAAAAATATATTTGTTCACTTTCACGCTTACCCAACTACATCGAAACAGTCCCAAGAAAAAGTTGAGAGGATTGTGAAGATTCTGTCTTGTTGTCAAGGAGAGTCGGTTCTTTTTCTTGTTCCTTTTGATAAAATTCAAAAAGAGGTTTTAATAAACACAAATGATAGAGCAAGAGTATTGCTTTATCGTCGTTTTATGGCAAGAATTGCAGAGAAGATAGCGTTTCAAGAAAAAGCAAAGGCGATTATAACCGGGGAAAGTTTGGGGCAAGTTGCTTCGCAAACATTAGAAAATATAACAGTAATGGAGGATGTTTTGAGTTTGCCTGTTTTTCGTCCACTGATAGGACACGACAAAGAAGAGATAATAAAAGAAGCAAAGGAAGTGGGAACATATGAGATATCAATTCTTCCCGAAGAAGATTGTTGTGTTCGTTTTCTTCCTAAAAGTCCTTTGACGAAAGGAAAAGTAAAAGAGGTAGAAAAAGAAGAGAAGAAGATAAATATTGAAAAGATGGTAGATGAGGCGTTGAAAGGAGTTATCAAAAAAAATATTAAACAATGAGAGAAAAAATAATTATTTTATTTTTTGGAACATTTTTATTATTAAATTACTTTTCATGGAGTTTTCTTTTTTATCTGAATAGTGGGGATTTGAAGGTTGTTTTTTTTGATGTTGGACAGGGGGATGCGATTTTCATAAAGACCCCAGACAATAATCATATTTTAATTGACGGCGGTCCGGGCAGAGTTGTTTTAGATAAACTAAAACAAGAGATGCCCTTTTTTTATAACAAAATTGATCTCGTTATTTTAAGTCACGCCCACTACGACCATGTTTCAGGGATAATGGAAGTAATTGATATTTATGATATTGAAAACATTATCTGTACTGGTGCATACAGCAGTCAACAGGTTTCTTTGGAGTGGAAGAAGATAATTCAAGAAAGAGGATATATACAAGCGAGAGCAGGGCAAAGAGTGGTGGGAAAAGATTTTTATATTGACACTCTTTATCCAGCAGAAGATTTTTCAGATGAAAAAGTAGATGACCTAAACAACACATCTGTTATATCACGGTTTGTTTTTAACGATGAGTATAGTTTTTTCTTCACAGGAGACACAAACGCCAAGCAAGAAAAAGAAGTTGTTTTTTACGAAGAGAAGTGTGAAAAAGAAGGAGGAATCAGGTGTGATTTTTTCCCAATCATTTCAGATGTTTTAAAGGTTTCTCATCACGGTTCAAAAACATCAACAGCAGACGAGTTTTTGGAATCAGTTTCTCCAAGAATAGCAGTGATTATGGCGGGAGAGGGAAATCGTTACGGACATCCCCACGAAGAAGTTTTGCGTAAATTAGAAGAAAATGGTATAAAAATAAAAAGAACAGACCAAGACGGAGACATCATATTTAAAATAAAAAAATGAGAGAAAATAGTTATCTGATTGTTGATTTTGATAGCACTTTTGTTAAGTTGGAGGTGTTGGAGGAGATTGCAAGGTGTGCTTTAGAGAAAAATCCTAACAAAGAAAAAATTCAAGAAGAGATAGAAAACATTACTCAGCAGGGGATGCGTGGGGAGGTTTCTTTTGGGGATTCTTTGAAAAAAAGGTTAGCTTTGTTTTCTGCAAACAAAGATGACATAGATCAAGTCAATATTAAGATCAAAGAAAATATCACAAAGTCATTTCTTGAGAACAGAGATTTTTTTCAAAAAAACGGAAAGAATATTTTTATTGTTTCGGGAGGTTTTCAGGACTGTATTTATCATATTACTGATGGTTTCAAGATACCAAGAGAAAATGTTTTAGCGAACGAGTTCAAATTTAATTCTGAGGGTGATGTTTTGGGGATAAATCAAGAAAAATTAGCATCAAAAACTCAAGGTAAAGTTAGGCAAGTGGAGAACTTAAAGCTAAAAGGAAAAGTTTTTGTAGTGGGAGACGGCTGGACTGATTTTGAGATTAAAAGAGAGGGCTTTGCTGACTTCTTTTTGGCCTTTACTGAAAACATCAGACGATTAAATGTGATTGAATTGGCAGACAGAGAAGTGAACAGTTTTAATGAAGTGATTGACTTTTTAAACTTTGCAGAAAATTAAAAAATTAGCGGACTTGAAGAAGGCGCTTAATGGATAATTGCAAAATGTCGCATATGGTGGATTGGTTATGACGCAATCAAAATGCTTAAATAAAGGACTTTCAATGTATTTCTATTAAAAATGACGCAATGGGCTTGAAAAAATGACGCAATGATAATAAGATGTATTTATGAATAAAAGACAACAACAAATTATAGAATTTGCCAAAAAAAATCATTCTTTTCAAAATAAAGACCTGGTTGCTTTTTTTGATGATAAATATTCCAGAGAAACAATTACCAGAGATCTGTCTTTTTTATGCACACAGAATTTTTTACAAAAAAGTGGTGCTGGAGCTTTTATAGTTTATTCTTTGTCCGACGCGTACGGCACTTTAGAAAAAGTAGATATTCAAAAATACTTTGAAACTCCATATTTAAAAAGAGAAGTTAGAGAAAGTTTTAATTTTGAAATATTTTCCATATTAGAAAATGATATTTTTACGGTGGAAGAAAAAGAGAAGCTGGAAAAATTGCAAGAAGAATTTATTAATAATTTTTCTAAATACGATAGTCAAACTCTTATTAACAAAGAATTTGAAAGAATAATGATTGAATTTTCTTGGAAGTCGTCAGTTATTGAGGGGAACACCTATTCACTTCTAGGCACTGAATCCTTGATTAAAAATAATATCATCGGGGAAGGCAAGACCAAGGAAGAAACTCAAATGATCCTTAATCATAAAGACGCTTTTAATGAGGCGATTCAAAATAGAGAGCGCTTTATTAAATTACAATCAGCTGATGTTTTATATATTCATTCTGTTTTAACAAAAGAACTTGGAATAACAAAAAATATCAGAAAAGCCGGCGTCGGTATCACTGGAACGAAGTATAGACCCTTGGATAATGAGCCACAAATTAAAGAAGCATTACAAAATATGGTTGATTTGATTAATAAGAAAGAATCTTTTTTTGAAAAAGCCTTTTTAATCTCAATTCTTATCGCTTATATCCAAATTTTTGAAGATGGCAATAAAAGGACTTCGCGAATGATTTCCAATGCTATTTTATTGGCGCATCATTCAATCCCGCTTTCTTATAGAATCGTGGATGCTGAAGAATACAAAAAAGCCGTTATATTGTTTTATGAGATAAATAATCTTGCCTATTTCAAGCAGATATTTATAGAGCAATTTGAAGATGCAGTGAACAATTATTTTAAATAAATTATTTATTCTGATTGGAATGAATAGAGAGATAAATTTTCCAGCGTGCTAAATTTGTTGATATGACATCAAACTTTGCAGAAAATTAAAAAAAATGGTATAGATAGGGAAGAGATATTATTTATAAAATTATGGAGAACAATAAAAAAGATATATTATCAAAGGTTTCTGACCCTGATCTTCCTCCTGTTAAGGAAGATTTTCGGGAAACTTTTCAGTGGAGGATATTTAGGATAATGGCAGAGTTTGTTGATGGATTTCAATTTGTCTCTAGTTTTGACAAATCAGTTACTATTTTTGGATCAAGTTCTTTTGATGAAAATAATATTGATTATCAAAAAGCAAGAAGGATGGGAGAACTGCTTTCAAAAGAAGGATACTGGGTTGTGACGGGAGGTGGCCCGGGAATAATGGAAGGAGCAAACCGAGGCGCCTATGAATCAGAAGGAAAATCAGTAGGGATAAACATCCAGATAGAAACTCAAGAAAGAGCTAATGATTATCTAACAAAATCAATAAGTTTTCATTACTTCTTTGCTCGCAAAGTTATGCTTTCTTTTGCCTCTTCGGGATACTTATTCTTCCCAGGAGGGTTTGGAACTCTTGACGAATTTTTTGAAATAGTTACTCTTATTCAAACCAAAAAAATAGATCAAGACATTGTTGTTGTTGCAGTGGGAAAAGAGTTTTGGCAACCACTATTTGATTGGATAGAGAGTGAACTTTGTCACAAGTATAAAACTATAAAAGAAGAGAATCTTAAAATATTTCAATTAGTTGATACCCCAGAAGAAGCGTTGGAGATTATTAAAAATACAGAGGTGTAGAATACAAACCAAAATCAATTTAGAAGCTGATAAATGAGTTGATTTCAAGGAACGACGACGAAAGGTAGCATTAGCTACATTGAGGAGGAGTGACACAGAAATCAACCATTTATCAGCTTCCCGAAGGGCGGATCAATTTTATCCATATTCTGCGTTGTTCGCGGACAAGGTATTAGTCAATTCCTTTTACCGCTCACGCCTTGAATCTGAATAAAATTGATTCCGCTAAATTGACTTTGGTTTGTATTCTACACCTCTAACAAATAATTTAAGACCTACTAGAAGTTGATTTTTCATATAACAGTAGGTTTGTCAAAATGAAGGACATTGAATTTCCGGTTTTTAAAACAAAAATGGAAGGTGATCGCCCTTTTAACCTTTCTGATCCAAAAGAAAGAGAAGAGTATTTTATGTTTAAAGCAGGGCCAGAGATTGAAAAGATAAGAAGACATCTTGAAAAAGAATCTTTTATTGTCTATCTTCTTGGGAAGAAGAGTTCTGGAAAAGGAACATACTCTAAAATGCTTGCTGAAATTATTAATCCAGAAAAAATAGAACACTTCTCTATCGGAGATATGATAAGAGATGTTGATAAAGAGATTCAAGACGAAAACAAAAAGAAAGAGTTGATTGCTTATCTTGAAGAAAATTATCGTGGATGGAACTCTATAGAAGAGATAATGGAGATACTTGAAGGTAGAAGCACAACTAAACTTCTTCCAACAGATTTTATTCTAACCTTGGTAAAAAGAGAGATAAGTAAAAAAGGAAGAAAGACATTATTTATTGATGGATTTCCTCGTAATATGGACCAGATATCTTACTCCCTGTTCTTCCGTGATCTTGTTGGTTATCGTGATGATGCTGACTACTTCACTTTAATTGATGTTCCAACAAAGGTTATTGACGAAAGAATAAAGTGGAGAAAGATATGTCCGATTTGTGGAACTTCAAGAAACTTAAAACTTCTGCCAACTTCTGAGATTGAATACGACGAAGCAAACGATGAGTTTCACCTTGTTTGTGATGCTCCTGGTTGTAAGGGAGGAAGAATGGTAGGAAAAGAAGGTGATGAGAAAGGAACAGGGCCAATAAGTGAAAGATTAGAGATGGACGAGTATCTCATAAAACAAGCGTTTAATCTTTACGGAGTGCCAAAGATACTACTTCGTAACTCTGTTCCGGTTGATAAAGCAAAAGAAATGGTTTCTGAGTATGAACTTACTCCCGAGTACAACTATGTTTACAACAAAGAAACAAAACAAGTTGAAACAAAAGAAATTCCGTGGACTTTTGAAGATGAGAACGGAGTTGAAAGCCACAGCTTGATGGCACCTCCAGTGGTAGTGTCGTTTATAAAACAGTTAGCAGACATTATAAAGTAAAAAGCACCAAATTTAAAATTCAAAATTCAAAATTACAAACTGGATTCCCGCCTACGCGGGAATGACAAGGAAGGGGCGGGAATGACAATAGGGAATGCGGGAATGACA
>CAZKZM010000028.1:0-1835 GCA_964557305.1 uncultured Candidatus Saccharibacteria bacterium
TTCGATTCTTCACGGGACAGGTTTTGAAACCCAACTTCACCGTCATTGCGAGGGCGGTAGCCCGAAGCAATCCCAATGAGATTGCCACGTCGTTTCACTTCTCGCAATGACAAGTGGCATTACTGTTTTAAAATTTAAAATTAAGTCATTTAAAATTGAATTAAAATTTAAAATTTGAAATTTAAAATTTATTATCTATAATAAACCCAATGGAAGAAAAAAATACATCACAAACCCTAGACATCTCTTGGGGGACAATAATAAAAATAGCTGTCGCTATCTTAGGCATTTACTTTATCTATCAGATATCAGAAATCTTAGTATGGATTGTTTTTGCATTTATCATCTCAATTCTTTTCAGTCCGTTAGTTGGCTGGCTAAGAAAAATAAAAATCCCACATTACATCTCGGTTATAATCGTTTACACCAGTGTTTTTGGCCTTGTTTCTGTTTTTGCCTACTTAACAGTTCCTGTGTTGTATGCAGAGTTAAAAATTCTTGCCACTGACATTCCGAAACACATTGAGTCAATCTCGCCATATCTACACTATGTTGGATTTGAATCCGTAGAAACAATGGAGGACTTCACTGCAGTATTCTTTGAGTCGTTTGAAAAGATTATGGCAAACATCTTTAGTTTTCTCGGCATAATGTTTGGAGGATTTTTCTCGGCGACATTTATTATTATCTTGGCATTTTTCATCTCTCTTGAAGGAAACACAATAGAGAAAGCAGTAGAAGTTCTTTCTCCAGAAAACAAAAAAGACAGAATACTATCAATCTGGAAAAGGTGTCGTGATCAAGTTAGTAGGTGGTTCTTGATACGGCTTCTTGCCGGAGCATTTGTTGGATTGTCTTCTTATATTGCTTTTTACTTTCTCGGAGTTGAGTATGCGTTGTTTTTTGCAGTTGTTGGAGGAGTATTAAATATTGTTCCGTACATTGGATCAGTAATTGCTGGACTTGTATTTTTCGCAATTCTCGTTCTAACTAATCCTGTTCAAGCGTTTTTCGTCATTGTTGCCTTTACAGTAATTCAAACAATAGAAGGCGCAGTAACTCCTTATCTGTCAGAAAAAATAATGGGAGTAAGTTCAGTAATAGTACTAATCGCAATAACAATAGGAGGAATGCTCTGGGGAACCCTAGGAGCAATCCTAACAATCCCACTATTAGGAATAATCTTCGAATTCACAAAAGAATACCTAGAAAACAGAAAAAGAAAATAAAAGTTATAGTTATTATAGTAGTTATAGTAGTTATAAAAAATATAACCGATATAATAAAAATTTCAAATTTCAAATTTCAATTGAATGACCAAATGAACAAATGACCAAATTTTAAAACAACTCACTCATAGCTTTGTGATTATATGTTTTAAAATTTAAAATTGAGTCATTTAAAATTGAATTGAAATTTGAAATTTGAAATTTAAAATTAAACATCCGTTTCTATCCGTATTCCCATCTGTGTAAATCTGTGTGTTTAATCAAAAAAATGTCTTTCTATATAACCACCAGCATCGCATACACCAACGCTCCGCCTCACATCGGGTTTGCTTTGGAGCTCTTACAAGCAGATGTTATCGCACGATACAATCGTCAGCAACAGAACGATGTTTTTTTTCTTACTGGAACTGATGAGCACGGAGACAAGATTGCAAAAAAAGCAGAAGAAGAAAACAAAATTCCTCTTGATTTTGTTAATGAGATAACAGAACACTACAGAGATCTAACAGAAAAATTAAACATCTCCAACGATGACTTCATAAGAACCACTGACAAAGAAAAGCACTGGGACGGCGTTCATAAGATCTGGAAGAAGATAAAAGAAAA
>CAZKZM010000029.1:0-6897 GCA_964557305.1 uncultured Candidatus Saccharibacteria bacterium
AGGAGCAACGCAGAAAGAAATCAAGATTGTGCTTCCCGTAGGGCGAAATAATTTTATCCATATTCTGCGTCACTTGTCACTCACGATAAATTATATCGCTCCGTTCCTCGTTCCTTGAATCTGAATAAAATTATTTTCGCTAAAATGATTTTGGTTTGTGTCATACTCCCCCAAGTTTTGATTTTTGACTTTTGATTTTTGCGTTTAGCGATTAGCTCTGCTTCGCCTGCTTGATTGACAAGCTTACTTTTCCTCCTTGTTCAACATTTATTACTTTTACGGGAACAACTTGACCTACTGTAAGTTCGTCTTCAACTTTTTCTATTCTGCGATCAGCAATCTCAGAGATGTGGACAAGTCCTTCTTGTCCGGGAAATATTTCCACAACAGCACCAAAGGCAAACAACTTTACAACCTTTCCTTGAAATAACTCTCCTTTTTTTGCTTCTCTTGTTATGTTTTTAATCCACTCAACTGCTTTTTCAATTGACGCTTGATCTTCAGAAGAAACAGAGATTGTTCCGTCATCTTCAATATCTATCGCAACGCCAGTTTCTTCGGTTATTTTGTTTATTGTTTTTCCCTTAGGTCCGATTACTTCTCCTATCTTTTCAGGATTTATAACAACAGTTACTATCTTTGGAGCAAAAGGAGATATCTCTTCGCGAGGTTTTTCGATCACCTTTTTTATCTTTTCGTTGATTATATAGGTGTATGTTTTTTTGGCTAAAAAGATTGCTTCTTCTACTATTTTTTTAGTTATTCCCTTTATTTTAACATCAAGCTGGATTGCGGTTACTCCTTCTGTTGTTCCAGCAACCTTAAAGTCCATATCTCCATAATGATCTTCAATTCCTTGAATATCAACAAGAGTTTTGTAATTTTCTTTTTCTTCTCCACTCACTAACCCTACTGATATTCCAGCAACGGGACTTTTTATTGGAACTCCAGCGTCCATAAGAGCAAGAGTGACAGCACAGGTAGCTGCCATTGATGTTGATCCGTTTGAAGAAACTATCTCCGAGACAGCACGGATAGTGTAAGGAAACTTTTCTTCATCTGGGATAAGAGGCAGAATAGCATTTTCTCCAAGCATTCCGTGTCCGATCTCTCTTCTTCCTGGGAAACGAACAGGTCTTACTTCTCCGACAGAGTATGGAGGAAAGTTGTAATGGTGCATAAACTTCTTTTTTTCAAAAATCTCCATCTCATCCATAACTTGATGTTCTCCAGGAGCACCAAGAGTGATAACCGAAAGTGACTTGGTTTGTCCTCTTTGAAAAAGAGATGAGCCGTGAGTTCGGGGAAGAAGTCCAACACTGCAAGTAACTTCTCTTAACTCATCAACTTTTCTACCATCCATTCTTCTTTCTTTTTCAAGAATATTGCTTCTTATTTTTTGTTTGATATTTTTTTCAAAACAAGAAAAAGCGTACTCAACTTCTTCTGCTTTTTCATACTTTTCTTTAATAAAAGAGGACATCTCTTCTTTTATTTTTTTAATCTCTTTCTCATCAACACAATCAACATTAAAAATCTCTTCTATTTTTTCTTTGCTTTTATCGTCAACCTCTTTTTTTATCTCTTCGTTTTCAAAAACAGAGAAGTCGTTTTTTTCTTTTCCGATACTTTTTCTGATCTCTTCTTGAAAAGAACAAACATCTTTTATAACTTTTTCGGCGACATTAAACGCTTCAAGTACTGACTTTTCATCTTCTTCATCAAACTTTCCTTCAATCATATTAACAAGAAGATCTTCATCTTCATCAACAAAACCGCTAATAACAATATCCATCTTTTTTTCAGTTCGCTCTTCGTATTTAGGATTGATAACATACTCTCCTTTGTTTTTTCCAACCCTTACTGCTCCCAAAGGACCGTTCCAAGGGATATCAGAAGTATGAAGAGCCAGAGAGGAGGCGATCATTCCAAGAACAGCAGGATCATTTTCTTTATCCAAAGAAAGACAAGTGACGATCACTTGCACTTCTTTATTTGTTGATTTTGGGAACATCGGTCTTATTCCTCTATCTATCATTCTAGAGATAAGAGTTGCACGATCGGATGGTTTTCCTTCTCTTCTTGTGTATCTTGGTCCACTTATTTTTCCAGCAGAGTAAAATCTTTCTTCGTAGTTAACTGAAAGTGGAACAAAACCTCGGTGAACTTCCTCATTAGACATTGTTGCTACGGCATATACTACAGTTTCTTCGTAACGAACAAAAGCTTCACCGTTTGCTTTTTCAGCAAGATTATTAAAAGAGACAAATAGCTCTTTGTCTCCGATTTTTAATTTAAACTCTTTTTCTCCAAGATTATTTTTATTTATCATCATTATTTTTGTTTTGAAAGTAAAAATCTTTTACTTCCTAGATTTATAAACTCGTCTGCAGATTCTTTTAGCTTAAGAGATGCCGATCTCTCAAATCCAAGAACTTCTACTCTTTTTCCTTTGTTCTTCAAGTACTCAACCAAAGGAACAAAGTCGCCATCGCCCGTCACAAGGACAACAGCATCAACAGAAGATGATATTTTAATAGCATCAACAGCAAGACCAACATCCCAGTCGGCCTTTTTAAATCCTCCATGAAACTCCTGAAGGTCTTTTACTATTGTCTCTATTCCTAACTTTGTGAGTGCCTCAAAAAAAGCTTTTTCTTCTCCTGTTTTTGTTCTAATAACATAAGCAAGAGCGCGAATAAGGTTTCTTTTACTTACGGCCTTATCTATTACTTTATTAAAATCAACTCGTGCATTGTATAAGTGTTTTGCCGAGTGATAGAGATTTTGAACATCCAAAAAAACTGCAACTCGCTGTCCTTTGTGTTTAATTAACATTAATTATTTTTTTAATTTTAATTTCTTTAAAACTTCTTGATATTTTGCTTCATCTTTTCTCTTTAAATACTTCAACAATTTTTTTCTCTTGCTAAGCATTATTAAAAACCCTCGGTTAGAGTGGATATCTTTGGGGCTTTTTTTAAGATGATCAATCATCTTGTTTATTTTTTCAGTAAGAAGTTTTATCTGAACGACAGTTCCTCCAGTGTTTTCTTCTTTTTTTATGATTTTTTCTTTTTCTTGTTTTGTTAACATAAATAATTGTTATAATTTTTAATTTAGATACTGTTTTTTGTAAAGCGAAGGGTGCCTCCACCAGGACTTGAACCTGGAACCTTAAAGTTAAGAGCTTTCTGCTCTGCCAATTGAGCTATGGAGGCTCTAAAAAATTATTCTTCTGTTATGTTTACTGGGCGTGGAACCTCTCTTAATGATTTCCATTTTTTTTGCACCAGTTCTGAATGTGGATCAACATCTTTTAAAACGGCTTTTATCCAGCCATAAACGCGATGACGAAAATCAGTTCCTCTTAATACTCTAATTTTTACAGTTCCGTAATAAAGATTGTTTTTCTTATATCTTTTGTTTGGTGGTTTTACGAAGCTTTTCCCAAAATTTTCAAGAGGAATTTTTGTTAATTGGGACCAGAAACTTTTTAAATCTTGATCATTCTGCTGAGAATAGATGTTAATACTTGCTTTCATTTGAGAAGGAGGAACCATTAAAACTTCTTCAATCCACTTCACCACAAACAAGATAAGACTTGGGTCAGAGTTTGTAATTTCAAAGTGCTTGGTCTTTCTTCCTTCTGCCCAATATAAAAATGCTCCAATAAGGCGATATGATTCAAATGAAATTGGCAAAGCAACTTCTTCTTCAGCACTTTTTACAATTTTGGAAATCTCTCTTTCTCTTCTTTGTTTTTGGCTTTGTGGCCCCTTGGCCATGTTTATGATGTTTTTTGTGTACAAGCGTTTTTTTTGAGCTGAATTTAAGGGAACTGTTTTCAGCCAATAACTTAAAGTACTCTTGGGAACATCTATTTCTTTTTTAATTTCTCCATAACTGAAACCTTTCTTTCTAAGATTAATTGCTTTTATTTTTAATTTATTCATTTTTAGAATTTTACTTCTTTAAACTTAAAAAATAAAAACCAACTAATATTATACCGTTTTTTCAGAAAAAGAAAAGAGACGGAAAAAATTCAAAAGTCAAAATTCAAAAGTCAAAACTTAAACTCTTAAACTAAAAACTTTTTTATTTTTATATAATTTACATTAGTTATAAGTTTTATAGTTTTAAGTTGCAGTTTTGACTTTTGACTTTTGACTTTTGTAATTTTATTACATCTTTTATATAGAGCACTCAATTTCCCACCAAATATCTAATCCGGTCTCGGAACGGACTCCGATAGCTCCTAAGAATGCGCCAACAATAACCCAAGCAGAGTAGATTATGATTAGTCCGAGAACGGCATATGTCATAATACTTTTTGCTTTGTTTACTTTTTCAGGAACGCCACCGGAGGTGTAAAAAACTACTCCTGCCCAAATAAACATTACTGTTGCTGCTGGAGGAACAATAAAAGTAAGCACAAAAGTGACAATATTTGTAAAAAGTTGAAAAAGATCACAGATAGTGCAACTTCCCATCTCACAAGGAACAAGGCCGTCAGCACTAACAAATAAAAAAGGTAAAAATAATAATCCAAAAAATAAAAGAAAGGTTTTGTTTTTCATTTTTATAAAATATTTAATATACTTTTTGTGCGCCCCCCAGAGGATTCGAACCTCTAATTCCAAGTCCGAAGCTTGGCGTGATATCCGTTTCACTAAGGAGGCCGATCCCGCCCTCTGCTTCCTTATTCTAACTGAAATAATTGAAAAAAACAAGAATTTGAAGTAAAATAAAATGGGATTTTTATTTTCTTGTTATTCTCTCATTCCTATTGTCATTCCCGCGGAGGAGAGAATCAGGTCAAAAAATTTCAAATTTCAAATTTTAAATTTCAATTGAATGACTAAATGAACAAATGACTAAATTTTAAAACAACTCACGCATAGCTTTGTGATTATATGTTTTAAAATTTAAAATTCAGTCATTTAAAATTGATTTAAAATTTAAAATTTGAAATTTAAAATTCTTAGATGGGATTCTCACCGGAATTTAATCCTACTTCTAATGTTGCGGGGTCAAGAGTCAAAAGTCAATTGTCAAAGGTCAAATGTCAATTATCAATTGTCAAAAAATGCTTTTTCCAGAAAAAATAAAACAAATTTTAGACACTCTTAAAGCCCATGGATTTCAGGGGTATCTTGTTGGTGGTTGTGTTCGTGATATTTTAAGAAAAGTTGATCCTAATGATTTTGATATTGCAACAAATGCTTTTCCGGAAGATCTACAAAAGATTTTTCCAAAAAGTTTTTCAAACAACAACTTTGGAACAGTGACTGTTTTAACCAATGCTAAAGAAAAAAACTTGAAAGAAGTTGAGATAACAACATACCGAACAGAGAGTGGATATAACGACAAGAGACACCCTGACAGCGTTGATTTTGTTGATAACTTAGAAGAAGATCTGAAAAGAAGAGATTTTACAATAAATGCGATGGCGATCGGTGCGGATGGAGAAGTAGTTGATCTTTTTAACGGAAAAGAAGATTTAGAAAATAAAGTTGTAAGAGCGGTGGGAGACCCTGAAGAAAGATTTTCTGAAGACGCTTTAAGATTAATGAGAGCAGTAAGATTTTCAGCTTCTCTTGGTTTTTCTATAGAAGAAAAAACAAAACAAGCGATCAAAAAGAACGCTTCTCTTCTGAAAAATATATCAAACGAAAGAGTAAGAGATGAGTTTGTAAAAATAATAATGACACCAAGAGCAGTGAAAGGAGTTGAAGATCTTAGAAAGTTAGGATTGTTAGAAGTTTTTTTACCAGAAGCGTTAGAGGGATACAAAGTTCCTCAGAACAAACATCACATTTATGACTGTTATACTCACTGTCTTTACTCTTTAAAGTATGCAGTTAAAAGAAATTTTGGGTTTTATGTTAGAATGGCTGCTTTTTTTCACGACATTGGAAAACCAAGAACAAAGCAAGGAGAGGGAGAACAAGCAACTTTTTATAATCACGAAGTTGTTGGAGCACGGATGACAAAGAACATATTAAAACGGCTTCGTTTCAAGAGAGAAGCTGTTGAAAAAATTTATCTTTTAGTCCGTTATCACCTTTTTTACTACAATGTAGGAGAAGTTTCAGAAAGTTCAGTAAGGCGTCTTTTAAAGAAGGTTGGCAAAGAAAATATAGAAGAACTTCTTCAGGTTAGAATGGCAGATAGAATCGGATCAGGAGTTCCAAAGGCAGAGCCGTATCGGCTTCGTCATATGCGCTATCTTATAGAGAAAGTTTCTTTAGATCCGATTAACACAGGGATGCTTGAGATTGATGGAAAACAAGTTATGGAGATGATGAAGATCTCTCCAGGGCCAGTAGTTGGTGATGTTTTGAACATAATCTTGCTGGAAGTAATAAACGATCCCTTAAAAAACAAGAAAGAAGTTCTTGAAAAGTATGTTGAGGATTTGAAAAAATTAAAAGAAGAAGATTTAAGAGAAAAAGGAAAGCAGGCAAAAAAAGAGATAGAAAAGATAGAGATTAAGAGAGACGAGATGACAAAGAAAAAATACTGGGTAAGTTAGTTAATTCTTCTTCAGCACAGTTCAAGCGGTATAAAGATACTTCCTGCCAGGATAATAATAGAAATAACCAGTATTATTAAAAGCATTTTTGTTTTTGAATTCATTTTGAAAAAAAGTTATATTTTTAATACCTAAAAACAATATAAAACAAACCCCTTTATTTTTCAAGAGGAATGGAGTATAATAGTTAGTGACATTTGACATGTGACCTTTGACATTTGACTTTTGACTGTCATTCCCGCGAAGGCGGGAATCCGATCAAAAAATTTCAAATTTCAAATTTCAAATTTCAAATCAATTTCAAATTTCTAAATGTTTAAATTTTAAAACATATAATCACAAAGCTATGAGTAAGTTGT
>CAZKZM010000030.1:0-12294 GCA_964557305.1 uncultured Candidatus Saccharibacteria bacterium
CTGAACATTGCTTCTGTTATTCTGTATTCAGCAATAACTCCATCTCTCAATGGTCTGTAAACCGTTATCTCATCAGGAGTTCTTCCAAGCATCTCTTTCGCTTCTTTTCCAACTGCAAGAATCTTGTTCTCAGAAACACTAACTGCAACAACTGATGGTTCGTTGATAATAATCTCTTTTCCGGGAGCAAAAACAAGCGAGTTGCAAGTCCCCAAATCAATTCCTATTTTTCGTGAAAACATAAATATAATTAATAATTAATATTTGACATTTGACAATTGACTTTTGACATTTGACGCGTGACTGTCATTCTGAGGCGTTTAGCCGAAGAATCTCGTTACTGCTTTATTCAAGGGATTCTTCGCTTCGCTCAGAATGACAATAGTCAATAGTCAAAGGTCAAAGGTCAAAGGTCAGTCGTCACTCTTTCTATATTTACTCCTATTTTTCTTAATCTTTTATCTATCTCTTCATATCCTCTATCAACTTGTGTTGCATCATTTATTACTGTTGTCCCTTGAGCTATTATTCCTGCAATAATAAGTGCTGCTCCTCCACGAAGATCAAGAGGATTAAGTTTTACTCCATAAAGTTTTGTTGGTCCGTTAATTATCGCTCGGTGTGGATCGCAGATAACAATCTCTGCTCCCATTTTATTCAATTCTTCTAAATACTTCAACCTTCCTTCGTAAAGTGGATCGTGGACAAGAGTTAATCCTTCAGTTTGAGTTGCAAAAACACCAAGAGGAGCTTGTAAGTCAGTAGGAACTCCGGGGTGAGGCATCATCTGAATCTTACTCATCTTCACCTTCTCTGAAGGATAAACAACCACTTCACCTTCTTTGATGTCAATTTTTGCGCCAAATCCTTTTAATTTACTAAGAAAAAGATCAAGGTCTTCAACAGGAGTATTTTTCACACTAAGTGTTTTTTTCGCAGTAAGGCCAAGAAGAATAAAAGTTCCTGCCTCAATATAGTCATAAGGAATCTTGTATTCAGATCCTTTTAACTCTTTCTTTCCGTTTATTTCAATAGTGTGTGTTCCTTCTCCTTTTATATCAGCACCCATTTTTTTCAAAAAACAAGCAAGGTGCCTAACATGTGGCTCTGCTGCCGCTGTTTTTATTACTGTTCTTCCTTCTGCAAGAACTGCTCCCATCATTATGTTTTCAGTTGCTGTCACTGAAAACTCTTCAAGGATAATCTCTTTTCCTTTCAGTCCTTGTTTTGCTTTAAAATGATATGTGTTCTGTCTTCCGGGAAGATCACTCTCTTCTATCATTTCTTCAACTTCCACCCCCAACTCTGATAAAGCGTTGATGTGAGTATCTATTGGACGAGAACCGATAACACACCCTCCTGGATAAGGAATTTTAACTTCTTTGAAACGAGCAAGAAGAGGTCCTAAAAGAAGAACCGATATTCTCATCTTGGTAAGTAGGTTAAAATCAAGATTCCTCGGATCAATGTTTTCGGGATTAATTTTAATCTTTCTTTCCTCTAAAAAATCAACCTCTCCTCCCATGCTTTTTATAACTTCAAGCAATTTTTTTATATCATCAATAAGGGGAATGTTTTCTAAAACAGATGGCCCTGATGAAAGAAGAGTGCTCGCAATAATCGGAGCAGCGGCATTCTTTGAACCCCTTACATTAATGCTTCCACCAACTTCACTACCTTCTTTAATTATTAGTTTTTCAGACATAAAATTTAATATTACAACTTACCGCATTATACTACATAACAAAGAAAAACTCAAAAAATGACATTTGACCTTTGACCTTTGACTTTTAAATATAGCCGTTATAAAAGATATAGCTATTATAACTGATATAAAAGATATAATTGATATAATATTTATAACTATTATAAAAGTTATAACTGATATATTGTTTGCGGTTATTATAATGATTATATCTGATATATTATTTATATTTATTATAATGGTTATAGCTGATATATTATTTATAGTTATTATAATGGCTATAACTGATATATTGCTTATAGTTATTATAATGGTTATAGTCAATATAATAAACTCTAAATTCAAAGCACCAAATCACAAATAAACACCAATATCCAAAGTCCAAAACAAAAAAACTCCCACTTCCGCGGGAGTTAAATACTTTTTAAGTTCTAAGTTGTGTTTTTGTTTTTACACCCCTTTTACACCCCAGGGGTGTAAAAATGGTTTATCTCTTCGCTCAAAATTACATATTTCAAAATTCAATCATTCAAAATTGATTCAAAATTCAAAATTTGAAATTCAAAATTCTTGTGAGATTCCCGCCTTCGCGGGAATGACAGTAAAAAGTCAAATGTCAAAAGTCAATTGTCAAATGTCACATGTCAAATGTCAATCCTATCTCTTCCTCCACTGTGGTGCTCTTCTTGCTCTTGTTAATCCTGGTTTTTTTCTTTCTCTCATTCTTGGGTCACGAGTAAGGTATCCAGTTGATTTTAATTTTTTTCTAAACTCTTCATTAAAAACCACTAATGCACGAGATATTCCGTGACGAACTGCTTCTGCTTGTGATTTAACTCCTCCTCCAAAAACTTTTACTGAAACATAAAAGCTATCTGCAAGGTCAAGGTGAACAAGTGGTCCTTTTACTGTTTTTTGTAGTTCAAAAGTTGGAAAGTAATCTTCCATTTTTTTATCATTAACAACTATTCCACCGTTCTTTTTTTCATAAATACGAACTGTGCAAGAAGAAGTTTTTCTTCTTCCTACTCCTTGATAATACTTGTCTGCTTTTTTGTTTGTTTTTTCTTTAGTAGTAGTTGGCATATTTATTCAAATTTAAGACGCTTTATCCTCTCTTTTCTTAATCTGTTTTTAGGAAGCATCCCGTAAACAGCTTTTCTTAATGGCGCTGTTGGGTCTTTTTCAATCAACTTTCTGTAAGGAACTTCTTTTAATCCTCCAAGATAACCAGAGTGGTGATAATAAATCTTGTCGTCTTTCTTTTTTCCGGTGACTTTTATTTTTTCCAAGTTTTTCACAACAACAAAACCACCCTTGTCTTCGTGAGGACGATAATTTTTTTCATTTTTTCCCATTAAGATAACTGCTATTTCTGTTGCAACTCTTCCTAATGATTTATTTGCAACATCAATAGTGTAGGTTTTTCTCTCTGTTTCAGTAGTCATTTGTTTTTTGTTAATTTAAAACTAAACAAGCTCAATAATTGCCATTCTTGCACTATCTTCAAACCGAGGAGCTGTTTTTATTATTCTTGTGTAGCCACCTGGACGATCTTTGTAGCGAGGAGCAATTTCTTTTATCAACTTCTCAGCAATATCGTCAGATAATCTACTTGCAAGTACTCTTCTGTTATGAATACTTTCTGTTTTTGCCTTTGTTATCATCTTTTCAACTAAAGGGCGAAGCTCTTTTGCTTTTGCTTCTGTTGTTTTTATCTTTTCATTGATAATAAGGGCACGAACAAGAGAGGCCATTAGCGCCTTGCGCTGGTCTCTTTTAATCCCAAATCTTTTTTTATTTTTTATTCTTGGCATTATTTTTTCAGTTTACTTTTTGCTTTAATCTCTTCAAGCCCCTTTTCTCCCATTCCCTTTAAAGAAAGAATTTCTGATTCTGTCTTTTTTAAAAGGTCTTTCTCTTTTTTTATCTTGTTTTCAAGAAGAATTTTTTCTGTTCTTTTTGAAAGGTTAAGATCTTCAATTTTTTTATCTGCTTTCTTGGTTGTTTCTTTCTTTTCTTTGTTTTCCTTTGTTTTTGTTGTTTTTACTGTTTTTGTCTTTTTTTCTTTCTTTTCACTTTTACTTTCCTTTTCCTTTTTTTCCTTTTTTTCTTCTGGAAAAGAGATTGCAGAAAAGTGGTCTTTAAGAATATTTACTGCCTGAGTATATGCTTCTTGTGGGGTTATTGTTCCATCAGTTTCTACTTCCAAAAATAAGCGATCAAAATCAGTTCTTTTTCCAACTCTCATATTTTCAACATGAAAATTAACCGATCTTATCGGGGTAAAAACAGAGTCAACCATAATCTGCCCAACCTCTAATTTTGCTTCTTTTCTTTCTTGAGCCATTGAGTATCCTACTCCCTTTTCAATCTCTACCTCCATCTCTAAAGAAGCTTTTTTGTCGGTAACTGTTGCAATGTAAGCGTCTTTATTAATAATTTCAACTTGTGTTGGAATCTTGAAAGAAGAGGCCTTTACTTCTTTTTCTCCACTGATACTCATCTTCATTACTTGCTTTTCATCGCTGTGGAGTTTAAAGCGAAGTTCTCTCAAATTAAGAATTACTGTTATAACATCTTCCATTACTCCAGGAATTGTTGAAAACTCATGATTTACTCCCTCTATTCTTACTTTTGTAATAGCGGCTCCGCCAAGAGAAGAAAGAAGAACTCTTCTTAAGCTGTTCCCTATTGTTATTCCGTATCCAGGATAAAAAGAATCTATCTCAAAAACAGCTTTGTTTTCTTTTTCATCTTTAATTTTTGGATTAGATGGCAGTGAAATCATATTTTTGTTTATAAAAATTAATTACCTGGAATAAAATTCAAAGATAGAAGATATTTCAACGGGAGGTGCAATTTCTTCAACAATTACCTCTCCTGTTGCTTTTGCTTCTATTTTATCTTTGTCTAAAGATATCCAGGATGGTGCTTTAAAATTCTTCATCTTTGTTTTGAAATCAACAAAGTTTTTTGTTTTCTTTTTTGAATCACGAACAGAGACAACATCTCCTATCTTTATCTGATAAGAAGGCACATCTACTGGCTTTCCGTTGACATGAAAGAAGCGGTGATTAACTAACTGCTTTGCTTCAAGTCGAGAAGCTGCAAATCCAGCTCGGTAAACAAAGTTGTCTAACCTTCCTTCTAACGCTCTTAAGAGTTGATCTCCTGCTCCTTCCATTCCTGATTTTTTTTCTATAACTGACTTAACATAACGCACAAACTGCTTCTCTTTAATGTAGTACCAGTAGCGAAGTTTCTGTTTTTCAACAAGTTCCATTCCGTATTGAGAAACACGGCTTTTTCTTTTCTTTGGTTTTTCTCCAGGAGAGTATGGCTTTTTTATCATCGGGCATTTTTGAGAATCACACTTCTCTCCCTTTAAAAAAAGTTTTGTTCCAACTCTACGGCATTTTTTACAATCTGGGGATTTTATCATTTTAATACAAGTTACAAAATATATAATAGTTATAATCTTCTGGCCTTTGGTGGACGACATCCGTTGTGAGGAATAGGAGTAATGTCTTTTATGGAAGTAATAACTATATTTTTAGTGGCAAGAGCTCTCAAAGCCGATGACCTTCCACTTCCAACTCCTTTTACAAAAACACTGGCTTCTTTGACTCCCATCTTTTCCATCTTTTCAGCAGCAACATTCATCGCCTCTGAAGCGGCGTACGGAGTTGACTTTTTTGTTCCTTTAAATCCTAAACTTCCTGCGCTGGTCCAAAAAAGAACTTTCCCGCTTTTATCGGTAATAGTCAGCATTGTGTTGTTGTAAGATGCAGAAATACAGATACGAACTTTTTCCACTCCTCTCTTTCCAGCTTTAAGCTTTTTTTTCTTGGCAGTGGCTTTTGTATCTTGTTCTGCTTCTTGCAAAATCTCTTCTTCTGTTTGTTTTATTACTCTTTTTTTACCCATATTATGTTATTTTATTTTGGCGCTGGAGCTCCTTTTCTTCCAGAACCAGCAGATTTTCTAACATTACCTCTAACTGTGCGACTGTTTGTTTTTGTGTTTTGCCCACGGACAGGAAGTTGTTTTTTGTGTCTTACTCCTCGATAACAGTTAATTCTTTTTAATCTATCAACTGAATCACGAAGATCTCTGCGAAGTTCTCCTTCTATTCTGTGTTTTTTTTCAACAAAATCTCTCAGTTTTTTAACTTCAGCATCGGAAAGTTCCGAAATTCTTTTTGATTCATCAATTTTAGCTTCCTTTAATATCTCTTGACTTAACGCTTTGCCAATCCCAAAAATATAGGTAAGGGCAATTACCGCTCTTTTTTCCTTAGGTATGTTTACTCCAGATATTCTCATAATACAAAATAAAAACTAAAAACAAACAAACTATCCTTGTCTTTGTTTGTGTTTTTTGTTTTTACAGATAATATAAACTCGGCCTTTGCGCCGAATAACTTTGCAATCTTTACAAATTTTCTTGACTGATGACTGTACTTTCATCCTACTGAAAACAGAAACAACCGTTTCTGTTATTATTACTTTTTATTAGGTTTTTATAATATAATAAGAGTAATTTTACACCCTAACCTGAAAATTGTCAAATCCAACACTTTCTCTTGCCATCATCCCCATACTTCCCACTATCACTCCTGCATCCCATTGTCACTCCCGCTTCACTCTTGTCATTCCCGTTTTACTCTTGTCATTCCCTTTCATCTCATTGTCATTCCCGCGAAGGCGGGAATCCAGTCGGTAAATTTTGAATTTTGAATTACGAATTTTGAATCAATTTTGAATGATTTAATTTTGAATTTTGAAAAACCACTTGTCATTCTGAGGCGTTTAGCCGAAGAATCTCATCGGTGATTCGTTCAAGGGATTCTTCGCGGAGTCTTACCCTGCTCCGAATGGTGCAGGGCGGGAATGACAGTCACATGTCACATGTCACATGTCAAAGGTCAAAGGTCAAATGTCAAATATCATCTACCCTCTATACACAATCCTTCCCTTTGTTCTGTCATAATCGTCTCTTTCTATTGTCACTTTGTCTCCGGGAAATATTTTTATTCTGTGAATTCTCAACTTTCCTGCAAGATAAGCATTAATCTCAGTTTTGTCTTCTAACTGAACTCTAAACTTTGTATTAGGAAGCGCTTCTAAAACAACTCCTTTTTCTGTGTCTCTTTTTTGTTTCATTTGTTATTAAAATCTAAAATAATTTTTATGCGATCAACACTGCTGACTTTTTTCAACAACCCTATTGGACGATTATATATATTAAATTCGTTTAAGTCAACTTTTTCTTGAATTTTTGTTTGCGCTTCTTGAAAGTTAAGACCTGCTACTTCTCTTTTTAACCCCTCTTTGTCTATCTCACTGTAAATAACAGCCGAAAATATCAAAGTGACACTTGCTTCTTGTTCATCAAAATTTACACTATTAAAAGTGCTTTCTATCTTTTTACTTTCTTCGTCAAGAGTATATCCCTCTGGAATAAAATTCTTTGCAAAGCTATCTAAAAAATCAAGTTCTATTGCAAATGCTCTAACTTCTCCCTCTACTTCAAAGTTAAACTTTTCATTTGTTTCGTCTGCTTCAGATATTCTTTTGTCAGTAACTTTCACTTCATAATATCCGATCAAGTAATCTTCGCTGTACTCCTCTTCAATAACGCTCTTCCCTTCTTCCAATATCTTTTCTTTTAAATCTTCCTCTACTCTTATTTTTTCTTCTTCCCCCATATAAGGAACTTCTTCTGCTATCCCCTCTGTAATTAAAGAAAAAGATTTTCCGGTAACACTCTCATATATTTCTGTCCCTTGAAGCCCTGGCAAATGCAAAACACTTCCTTCTGCTAAATTATAATCCTCTCCGGCTTCATCAGCAGTAATCTCCACCTCAACACATCCTCCCTCTCCTGTTCCGGGAACGATGAATTTTTCATTTGCTCTAAATAAAAGTCCATTATCAGAAATAAAACGGGTTCCTTGAACATAAGGATTGCTGCTTGTTGTGTAGTTTTGGCAAACTTCTATCACTGCAACAGCAGTAGATTCCACTAACTCTCTACCTTGAGTTTCTACTAATGCTTTTTCTGTTATTTTTTCAACAAACACCACCCCTCTAACTTCGTTCTCTTGAAGGGAACCAGTTGCCCGAGAGACAACATCTTCTTTTACTGCAAAATCATTTACTTTTGGTTGAATAACAATCTCTGTTCCATAAGAAGCATAACAAAAGTATCCCCCTCCAAGAACAACTATAAAAAACAAGAAGGTTAAAACCCCTTGCCACGAACCTTTTCCCTTTGATTTCTTCATACTTTTTCTTGAAGAGCGTGGCGACGGCGGATAAATATCAATTACTTTTTCTCTCATTTTTTAAGAATAAATATATTTAATAAAACAAGTAATCTTAACAGTTCAAAAGCGAAAAGTCAAAATTGACATTTGACATTTGACTTTTGACATTTAACTGTCATTCCCGCCCTGCACCATTCGGAGCAGGGTTAAGAATGACAGTAGTCAAATGTCAAATGTCAAAAGTCAAAGGTCATTCTTTATCTCCGCCTTTATTCTTCTTACTCCTGCTGAGGATGATTCTTGTTTTTTGATTGAGAAGTGTCCCAGTTCTGATGTTTTTTTGATGTGTGGCCCAGTGCATATTTCTCTTGAAAATATATTTCCCTTGTCATCAACAACTGAGTAAACAAAAACTTTTGATGGGTATTTTTCTTTGAAAGAAGCTGTTTCACATATTTTTAAAGCTTCTTCAAGGGGCATCTCTTTCTTTTCAACAGTTAGATCTTGCTTTATCGCCTCATTAACAATATCTTCAACTTGCTTTATCTCTTCATCGGTTAGTTTTCTTTCGCAAGAAAAATCAAAACGCAATCTTTTAGAGTTTATATTACTTCCTTTCTGAAAAACACTCTTTCCAATAACTTTTCTTAGCGCTGAAAGCAGAAGATGTGTTGCAGTATGAAGTTTTACTGTCTCTTCTTCATTATCTCCTAATCCGCCCTTAAAAACTCCTGCTGATAACTTTCTTGACAAATCCTGATGTTTCTTTGTTTCTTCGTAAAACCCATCCTTATCTACTTCTTGCCCATTCTCTAACGCCATCTCTTCTATTATCTCTATTGGAAAACCGTAAGTTTGGTAAAGAAAACTTGCCGACTCTCCATCAATTACTTTTTTATCTTTCATTTTTTCAAACTCTTTGATCCCTCTTTCTAATGTTTTTTTAAAAACTTCTTCTTCTTTTGATAACTCTTGATAAACGAAAGAAGAGTTTTCTTTTACCTCTGGATACACATCTTCGTAAATAGAAACTGCTTTTTCAGAAACTTCTTTCAGCCAGTTATCTTTGTTAATTTCAAGCTGTCTTCCGTGTCTTATCGCCCTTCTTATCAATCTTCTCACAAAATAACCCTGTTCTTTGTTTGAAGGAACAACTCCTCTCTCATCGCCAATTATGAGGGTTGCCGCTTTTATGTGATCAGCAATAACTTCAAACGATTTTGTATTATCACGATATTTTTTTCCGGAAAGTTGTTCTATCTTTTCAATCATTGATAAAAACAAATCTGATTCAAAAATGCTTGTTTTGTTTTGTGAAATCATAGAAATTCGTTCAAGTCCTCCTCCAAAATCAACATTTTGTTGTGGTAACTTGTGAAATCCATCTTCTTTTTTAACAAACTGAATAAAAACACTGTTTCCGATCTCAATAAACCTTCCGCAGTCACAGTTTATGTGGCAGGGTTCGTCTTTGAACGGAGAGTTTTCATGAATCTTCAGATCTGCTCCAAGATCATAAAAAATTTCGCTATCTGGTCCTCCTGGTTCTCCAACTGGCATATTTTCAGGAGCTCCTGCTCGCGACCACCAGTTTTCTTTATCAGGATAGTAAAAAATTCTTCCTTGTTGCATTCCGTTGTCTTCTGCGAAATCAACCGCTTCTGCTTCTATCCCTTCTTTCTTGAAGATATCTTTCCAGATCTGAACTGATTCTTCGTCTTTTTCTATCCCGATCTCTTTGTTCCCCCGATACACAGAAACATATATATTTTTTGGATCTAAGCCAAACTCTTTAGTAAACAGTTCAAAAACCCAGTTTAGTTGTTCTTCTTTAAAGTAATCACCAAGAGACCAGTTTCCTAACATCTCAAAAAAAGTTGTGTGCCTGAAATCTCCAACCTCTTCAATGTCGTCAGTACGAAAACACTTCTGCGAGTCAACTAATCTTTTTCCTTCTGGATGCTCTTCTCCAAGAATATAAGGAACAAGAGGAAACATTCCTGAGTTAACAAAAAGCAAACTAGAATCTTTCTCCGGAAGAAGTGATGCCGAGGGGATAACTGTGTGATCTCTTTTTTTGTAAAAATCCAAGAATTTTTGTCTTATTTCTTTTGAGTTCATAGTTTTTATTTCTTAATTTTATTGCAGATATCTTGAAAGTGTTCACCATCTAAAGATGCTCCGCCAACAAGCAGTCCGTCAAAACCAGCCTCATAGAGATAATCCGTTGCGTTTTCTCTGTTGACGCTTCCTCCGTAAAGAATAGGAATATTTACATCAACAGTAGTAATATCTTCTTCAGTATCAATCTTTATCTGATAAATATCAATCAACACTCTCTTTATGAAATTAAATCTGTCTTTTCCAACATATACTGGAATCGGACAACCACTACCTACCGCCGAAACTGGTTCGTAGGCGATTATTATATTTTCAGGAGATGTTCCTTGAAGTGATTCTTCTAACTGTTTCTTTATATACTCTGCATTCTCATCATCGTTTTCATCACAAGTACACTCTTTCATCTCACCAACACAAACGATAACCTTAAGTCCCAGTTTTGTTGCTGTTTTTATTTTTTTATTAACATCTTCTGATGTTTCTTGAAAAATGCTTCTTCTTTCTGAGTGTCCAACAATAACATACTCGCACCCCATATTCATTAAAGCAATCGGAGAAGTTTCTCCAGTAAAAGCTCCTTTTTCTTCATAAAAACAGTTCTGAGCACCAAGCTTTGCTTTCGTAATTACTTTTGAAACAGCATCTATAAAAACAAAAGGAGGACAGATAACAGCATCTTCATTATCAACCAAAGAAGCAGTTTTTTCCGCTTCCTCTTTTGTGTCAAGATTCATCTTCCAGTTAGCGATAATGATTTTATTAATAGCCATAAGTATTGTTTTTTAAGAATAATTTGTTACTGCAAGCCCTGTGATAATCGGAGTAAGGTTAAATTAAACGAAATGAGACAGGACTAATTTCAAATTTCAAATTTTAAATTTCAATTCAATTTTAAATTTCTAAATGTTTAAATTTTAAAACACCTTTTTTCGCCGTCATTGCGATAATTCTATTGTTTTAAAACCTGTCCCGTGAAGAATCGAAGATTCTTTTTGCGGGATTTAGTCATTTTTTCATTTGGTCATTCAATTGAAATTTGAAATTTGAAATTTGAAATTATTATATCGGTTATATTTTTTATAATCACTATAACTATTATAACAATTATATCTCTTATAACTGCTTGTTCTACTCTTCCTCTCCCTCCCCCCTTTCTTCTCTCAAGTATTCTGCTGCTTTTTCTGGTTCTATTGTTGAAACTTCCATTCTTGCTCCTAACTCAAATCCTCCCCAAACTGATGTTTTTGGAACTATCGTCCAGTGCCAGTGATAATAATCATAACTATCTCCGTCGCAAGGGGCGGTATGAAGATAAAAGTTATAAGAAGGGTTGTTCAACTTGTCATAAAGAAGCGAAAGTGCTTTTCCAAAAGCATCTCCAAGAAGGTCTGTTTCGTTATCAGTTATCTCTTCAAAGCAAGAAAGATGTTTTCTGGGAGTTACTACAAGTTGAAACGCCGCCTTGGAAGCAAAAGGACAGATTACTAAAAAACCATCATTCTTATAAACAACCCTTCTTCCGTCTTTTACCTCCTCTTTATTCATATCACAATACATACAAGTTTGCTTGCTCTCATAGTACTGCTTTGTATTAAAAAGATTTCTTCTAAGATCAATATCAACGACTGGCGTTGTTATTATTTGTGAGTGAGGGTGAACAACTGATGCTCCCGACTCTGATCCGTGATTATGAAAAATAGAGATGTGATTAACATTTTTTTTGTCTTTCAAACTTAAATATCTTTTTCTATATAGTTTAAAAACCTCACTTACTTGACTGTTGTTCATCTGCCCCATTGATTTGTAATGATCACGAGTAATGACAATTTCGTGATATCCAACTGCGTCCATTGACATATAAAGTTCATTTTCCAACTTTTCATTCAAGTTGTCACTCGGTGTAAATGCTGGAAACTTGTTTGGAATAGAAACCGCTGTCCAGTTTTTTGTAATCTCCCCTACTTCTTTTCCGTTCTCAAAAGCCGTTATTGCATCTTTAACATTATCAAAAATACAGAAAGGACAAGAATCTCCAACATCTCCCTTTTCTGTCTTCTTTTCTTCTTTTTTGAACAACTCTGGTCTTTTTGCTCGACCAGAAGCAATAACCACCCAGTCGTCAGAAGACGGATCATGACGAAGCTCCGATTTATTTTTTTCTGCTTGTTTTTTTTCTTCCATAAATAAGATTATA
>CAZKZM010000031.1:0-1622 GCA_964557305.1 uncultured Candidatus Saccharibacteria bacterium
TCAACTTCTAGCTAAAGATACAAGCGCTGAAAAAGCAAAATTAAAAGTTAATTCTGTAGAAGGGGACTCTTGGGAGTTGGTTTCGATAGAAGGAGATTAGTTTTCTTTCTTTTTTGTTCTGTATTTACAAATTGAACAGATAAAAGATGCTCTAAAAACATTTTTTCCCAAACTTAGGTCTCTCAAGAGGTGAAGAGATAATCTTTCTTTGCAGTAAGGACAAGAAGTTTCTTGAAATCCAAGATCTTCTGCAAGATAAAAGGCGTCTTCATCATCACTTGAAACATCAATAGTGTATGATTTTTGTTCTCCAAGATGCGTTTTTATTTTTCGGACAACTTCTTCTGTGGTTTCTTCATATCCAGAAATAAAATCTTTTGCTTCAAGATCCATTGCTTTTTCTTGATGTTCAACAGATCCTAGTTGGGAGTGAACAACAACCGGAAACTTTTTAAATCTTCCTTCGTCTTTGAGGGTTTTAATTATTTCAAAGGCATTTACATCATAAAGATTAGCGTCAGCGATAATAAGATCAGGGGGGTTGTTGATAGTATCACTTAATACTTCTTTTCCGCTATTGACAATTTTAACCTCAATCCCTTCTTTTGTTAATGCTTTTTTTAACTCATCTGAGGGATTATCAAGAGGAAAGGCAATTATTACTTTTTTCATTTTATTTTTTTGTAAAATCTTTAATAATATAATATTAACTTATTTTTTTATTATTACAAGAAAAAACTTTTCTTATTGAAATATACTGTTGGTTGTGATAGAATAGGGGAGTTAAAAATTTATATGGGTCGGTACCAAAGCGGTCAAATGGAGCAGACTGTAAATCTGCTGGCTCTGCCTTCGCAGGTTCGAATCCTGCCCGGCCCACCACTTTGCCCTCGCTTTGCTCGGGCTACGCGGTGCAAGTACCATAAAAGATAGCCACGGTAGCTCAGCTGGTTAGAGCATACGCATGGTAAGCGTAAGGTCGCCGGTTCGACTCCGGCCCGTGGCTCCGTTTTAAAAATAATAATACAGAAATATGGCTACAAAAACAAAAAGACCATTTTTAAGAATGGAGTGTGAAGTTTGCAAAAGTTCAAATTATCACATTCAAGTTACTAAAGGAAAAACAATAGAAAAAAAACCTGACTTGAAAAAGTTTTGCCGAAAGTGCAGAAAACACACAGTCCACAAGATGAAGTTGAAATAAAAACTTCGTTCTTGTTCTTTCCGTTAAAATCGGAAATAGGGGTGTAGCTCTAATTGGCTAGAGCGGAGGTCTCCAAAACCTTAGGTTGCAGGTTCGAATCCTGCCACCCCTGCCACGTAAAGTGGCTTCGCCACCACGTGGCAAGCCGATGAATCCGAGAACTTTCTCGGGTTTTTGTTTTGTGGTAGAATAATATTATGAAAGAAAAAAAGAAGATTATTATATATCAATCAAAAACGGGGAAGATTGAGTTCAAGGGTGATTTTGAAAAAGATACTGTTTGGGGGTCACTAAATCAAATAGCAGATTTGTTTGAACGAGATAAATCTGTGATCTCAAGACATATTAAAAATATTTTTAGAACAGGTGAACTTAATAAAAATTCAGTTGTTGCAAAAATTGCAACAACTGCCTCTGA
>CAZKZM010000032.1:0-2388 GCA_964557305.1 uncultured Candidatus Saccharibacteria bacterium
ATCATAAAAACATTTTACCACATAATGAGATAAAAACACAAAAAACTCAAAACGCAAAAGTCAAAAGTCAAAACTGCAATTGACATTTGACCTTTGACATTTGACCTTTGACTGTCATTCCCGCCCCTTCCTTGTCATTCCCGTGAAAACGGGAATCCAGTATAACAGTTATAGTAGTTATAAAAGATATAATTATTATAATAAATCCTAAATCCTAATATCTAAATCCTAAACAAATCCAAAATCCCAATGACAAAAATCCAAAATTAAACAATGAAATCACCCCACTCTTCACTACAGAAAACAAAAAAGTACACAAATAGAAGCGATCGCTTCTATTTGTGTACTTTTTTTTGCGTTTTGATTTTTTTTGGCAATTTTCTTTTTCTTTTCTTTTGAGTTATAATAACTTTGTTATGATGGTTGAAATTCAAACTTTTCTTATATCAATGACTCCTGTATTTGAGTTACGAGGGGGGATTCCGTTTGCAATTGCATCGGGATTAAGTCCTTTTTATGCTTACATTATTGCAGTTGCTGGAAACATAATTCCTGTTTTTTTGATATTTGGTTTTTTTGTTTCTGTTTCAAAGTGGCTTTCTAAAAGATTTGGATTTATGAAACTCTTTTTTGATGCCCTGTTTTTGAAAACAAGAAATGATTATCAGAAAAGAATAGAAAAGTACGGATACTTTGCACTCTTTCTTTTTACAGCGATTCCACTTCCGATTACGGGAGCGTGGACAGCATCACTTGCCGCAATTTTGTTCCGTCTTTCCTATAAAAAATCAATGATTGCGATTATTTGTGGAGTTCTTCTTGCAGGAAAAATAGTGACAGCAATTACTTTGCTTGGGTTAGAAGTAAAAGATTACTACGGAGCACAAGTTATTGGAGGGTTGATTCTTTTGATATTATTTTTCTACTTGATACAATATATTAAAAAAAAGATAAAAATAAATAAAAATGTCTGAAATGGTTCTTTATCGTAAATATCGACCTCAAAACTTTTCAGAGGTAGTTGGACAAGATCACATTACTAATATTTTAAAAAATGCGATCGCCACAAACAAGATAGCACACGCTTATCTTTTTTGTGGTCCAAAGGGGTCTGGAAAGACAACAGTTGCTCGTTTATTGGCAAAAGCAATTAATTGTGAAGACAAAAGTAGCTCTGAGCCGTGCAACAAGTGCTCTTCTTGCAAAGATGTTATAGACAACCGAGCGATGGATATTCTGGAAGTGGATGCCGCCTCTCACCGAGGAATTGACGAGATAAGAGAGTTGCGGGAAAGCGTTCACTTTGCTCCATCAAAACTTAAATATAAAGTTTTTATACTAGATGAAGCTCATCAGCTAACATCAGGAGCAGCTAATGCTTTTTTGAAGATGTTAGAAGAAGCCCCTTCTCATGTTATATTTATCTTAGCAACAACTGAACCGCAGAAGATGATATCAACAATAATCTCTCGTTGCCAAAGGTTTGATTTCAGAAAAATATCGGTCTTAGAGATAACAAAAAAGTTAGAAAAAATAGTAAAGAAAGAAAAGGGGAGAGTTGAAAAAGAAGTTTTATCAATAATTGCTTCTTTGGCAGGAGGATCAATGCGTGATGCAGAAAGCACGCTATCACAAGTGCTTTCTTTCGCTCCGAAAGACGGAGAGATAAAAAAAGAAGACATCAAAAGCTTTTTGGGAATAGTTGAGAGGGAAGTTGTTGGTGACTTTATTGATACTTTGATAGAAGACAAAGCGATTGAGGCGTTATCAGTGATAGAAAAAATTCTCTCACAGGGAACATCTCCTGAAAACTTTTACAGCAACTTGATATACTACTTAAGAGAGATGATGGTTCTCAAAATAATATCAAGAAAAGAGAGTGACGCAAAATCACTAACAAGTTCACTGCTTGTTAAGTTTACTGAAGAAGAAGTAGAAAGAATAAAAAAACAGATTGAACTGCTAACCATTGAAGATATCAAAAAAATAATAGATTCATTTTTCCAAGCAGGAGAAAGAATAAAATACTCTCCACTCCCTCAGCTTCCCTTAGAAGTAGCAGTAGCAGAAACAACCGAGATGTTGAGAAAAACAAAAAAATAAGATATAATACTCTCACAAGATGACATTTTGCCGGGTCGTCTAATTGGCAGGACGGTAGGTTTTGGTCCTATTAGTCTAGGTTCGAGTCCTAGCCCGGCAGCACTGTAAAATGAAAAAGCAAAGCTTTTTCATTACAAAGGTTGGAAACTAATATACTTTGAAGGATATTTAAACAAACTTGATGCCCTTGGAAGAGAAAAATTTTTAAAAAGCGGCACTGGAAGAAGATACCTAAAAAAACAACTCCAAAACCACTTCAAAAAATAACCCCCCGAGAAACTTGTC
>CAZKZM010000033.1:0-3553 GCA_964557305.1 uncultured Candidatus Saccharibacteria bacterium
TAGCGATCAACAAAGTTTGAAGCCATCTTTTTCTCCTTTCTTTCTTTCTGGTTTTAGTTTCTTGTGATTGCCTATTTTAAATGTACTTTACCTCCTTTCTTTTTGTTAATTACAAAACTATACAATAAAATAGAGTAAAAATCAATTTTACTTTAGAGATGTTGCTTGTTTTCTGGTGTTGTCACCTAATGACAACATTTATTTTTGATAACTCTTTCTTTTTTTCTTTGCAGTTATCTATAGTATTTGATACTAACTTCCAAAAATTCTTAGAGTGGTTAAGTTCTTTTAAGTGGCACAGTTCATGAACAATAACATAATTGCACAACTCCTCGGGAAGAAATAATATTCTGTAGTTAAAATTTAAGTTACCTTTGCTAGAGCAACTTCCCCATCTAGTTTTTTGATTTTTAATACTTATACGATTAAACTGATATCCGTAAAAATTATTAAAATATTCTATTTTTTGATGAACTAATCTTCGTGCTTTTTCTTTGTTCTCTAAATAATCTTTTCTTCTAGAAGAAAGTAAAATTTTTCTCTTGTTCCTCTTCTTTAAAAATATTTTTTTAAAATAAAGCATTGCCCACTAAACAGTTAATCAATCTGACACGAAGAGATGTTGCTTGCTTTTCCGGTACTGTCAATTAGTTGGATATCAATATATAGTTGTACTTCGTAATCTCCAAATAAAGTGTCTGGTTGTCCTTCGTGGTTAGATGGTTCAAATCCACAAACAGAATCGCCTGTTGGTGTGTACGGGACTTCTTCCCACTCAAACTCTTGATAACCTCCGAGCTCTGGAACATTTATACGAAATCTTGCCTTTGATTTTACAATATCACCATCTTTGTCAGAGTACCAAAATCCCATATTCCCTGTTTCGCAAGAGACAAGAATGTTTGGGGATCCGTCAGAAAGAATGCTGATATTGCAACTGCTTGTTTCTACTTCAGTGTTATCTTCTTCTCCTTCACTCTCTTCTTCTTTTATCTTCTCTATAATATCTTTTGGTGGCTTGTTATTTTTTTCCAACGGCTTGTAGTTTGGCTCTGCTGATTCTTCTACATAATCCATCACCATATTAACCGCTTCTGTTGATATCAGTTCCGCTCCGTTTCCACTAATATTTGATGCTCTTCCTAATAGTGCTCCATTTGCTTTGGCAACTTCTGTTGCTTGAATAACTGCTTCTTGGCACTTCTGTGCGTCTTCAATTGCTCCTTCTTTGTTGTCAGCAATGTCAGCATAAGATTGTCCACTACGCCACTTTTCAACTGAATCACCACAACCACTTTTTGCAACATTATCTACTACTGCTGTGCTCATAAATATTCCACCGCCAACAACTGCAACAACAGTGATTGCTGCTACTATAGAGATAAATCCTTTTTTGTTGTTATTTATTTGCATAACGAATCTTCATCATCACCAAGAAATATAATCCCTGATGACACTGCAATAATTTTTTCATTAACAAAAGTCACCGCCATTAACGGAGTTGTTGCTGTTTCTTTAAAGCGATATGTTGTTAGGGTGTCTTCTCCAGCTTGTTCTGTGATCACACAAGTGGGAGCACCAAAAACACTTTGTATCTCGTTTTTTGTTGTATTTGCGTTGAAAAATAGTGGACTGATGGTGTTTTCTACAAGTTCATCAGTAGCATTAACTTTTTTATTCTCTTTGAAAAATCCGTTTTCAAAAGAAACTTTTTCGTTGTGTGGATCTCCGTAAAACCACACTTCAAAGCGAAGCGGGTCTTCTCTTTCTACTGGAACCTCTTCTTTTATCTCATCATAACTTATCATTATCAGATAAGCTTCAGGGATTCCCCTTGTTTCAATAAAAATCTCTCTCATATTTTCTTTATCAGAATAATCACTGCCAAGAAAAGGAATAGAGAAAGATGGAATCTTGTTGTAAACAACACTAAACTTGTCTTTTGTTTTGCTGAAAGTACTTGTAAACGCCTCTATCGCCGCTTCTTGTCTTTCTACTCCCTGCTCTTCAAGATCAGAAAAAGTGGTATAAAAGTTATACCCAAACCAAATAAAAAATATTAGTAATATTATAGATATGAGACGCATTCCTGTTTTGATAAAATTAAAAATAAAAGAGATGATCATCCCCAGCAACTTGAAAGGAAAAAACACTACATCAAAAAAAGTAATTTTGCTTGAGTTTTTTTCTCTTCTATATTCTTCTTCTGTTGTTTTATCTTCCATATAATTAATACTATATCACACTTTAAATTAATGAAACAAGAATGTATATAGAACCTATCACAAAGCAGAAGTAGGAAAAATTTATTCTCTTTGCTACTTTTAATAACAGGCCAATTGTTAGATAACCAATAACAAATGAAAATAATAGTGATAACAAAGCGTAAGGAGAAAATGTAGCTCCTTTTAAAAACAAAAATCCTGCCTCCCCTATTATCATTGTTGGAACAGACAGTAAAAAACTCGTTCTAAAAGCTTTTTCTGGAGAGAATCCCCTGAATAGTAAAAAGGAAGTAGTCAGTCCACTTCTACTAAGTCCAGGAATTATAGCAAATCCTTGAGCAACTCCAAGAAGAATAGAGTTCTTAATACTAAGATCATATCTTTTTGTTATCTTTCTGCCTGAAAACAAAATCAGAAAACCGGTAACAAAAAGAAGAACCCCTATCATCAGGTTTATGCTTGAAGCAGCCATTAGTGAAAATCTCTCTCTAATGAAAAAATAAACTGGAACAGCAATTAAAAAAGTGGTAGCAACAGAGAAGAACAAGAACCTTAACATCAAAAAGTCGTCTGTTCTATTTTTTTCTTCTACTTTAAATATTTTAAAGTTATAACTTAAAAAAAGTTTAATATTTTCAATAGAAAAAATACTACGCAACTCTTTTCTAAAGTAAACCATCGCTGCTAAGAGTGTTCCTATGTGAAGAAATATTGAGTAATCTAAGCTAATTTCTAGTGGTATTTCAGGAAAGTTGGAGGTATAAAAAACGACACTTCCTTGTGAACTAACAGGAAGCCACTCTACAATCCCCTGCAAAAAACCAATTATAATATAGTCAATCATTTATTGTTTTTATTACTTTTTTACCATCCGCCCCCTCCGCCACCACCTCCTCCACCACCAGAGCCAGAACCGCCACTGCTGCTAGATGAGTGACTTGAAGATATGTCAGATGATAAAGAGTTTAAGCTTTGTGTAAAAGAATCAAAATTTCCTTGTCTAAATGACCCTCCTTGCCACCATGTAGGTGAGTATTTTTCAAAAAATTCTTTTCCGTACATAGCTTCCATCTTTTTTGCCCACTTTTTTGTAATTCCAAAAATAATAGCGTAAGGAAGAAGTTTTTCAAAAATATTCTCTTCTTCATAAAAAGCTTGGCGATCTTTTTCAGCAACGCTCATATATCTTTTCAGTCCTTTCAAGTAAAGATAAAGATCCATACTCTCTTCTGTTCTTTTTGGCATTAAAGCTCCAAATATCAATAAAGTAATTGCACTAATCAGAAAAGAAAGAAAAAGAAAAAATTCTAAAAAGATCATCAGTGATA
>CAZKZM010000034.1:0-2071 GCA_964557305.1 uncultured Candidatus Saccharibacteria bacterium
GAAGTTGAAGATATTGCAAGTGCGGCGGTTTATCTTGCTTCTGACGAATCAAAATATGTAACAGGTCACATCCTATATGTTGATGGAGGATGGACTGCAAAATAATGAGCGAAGGATCAACAAGAAAATATATTATTCCTGGAACAGAAGTTGATATTGTTTTGAAAAAAGATCAACCTACTGGGAAGTTAACAAGAGGATTGGTTAAAAATATTTTAACGAAATCTAGTTTCCATCCCCGTGGAATAAAAGTTAGATTAGAAGATGGACAAGTGGGAAGGGTTCAAAAAATAATTTCTTTCACGGGAATGACATAATAGTTATTTAAATAAACTAACTAAACAAAAATATGGAAAAATTTAAAATGGTTGTTGTTTTTCTTTTGATTTTAATGTTTGTAGCAGGGGGGTATTTTTTTATCATAAATTTTGAAACAAAAGGAAAAGATAAAGAATCAGAAGTAGAGGTTGATTTTAGTGCTACTGGAAACTTGATAATGAATAATCCTGGATTAGAAGAAGGAAAGTGGTATATTGTTTATGAAAAAGAAGGTTCTCCAGGAGTAACAAAAAAACTCGTTATTGGAGAAAATGATATTGCTTGTAAGGGAGAGGAAGGAAACTGTTCTGATTTTTTCAACTTCAAAAATAATATTATAGGAGAAAGAGTTGAATTAAAAGGAGAGGAGAGAGGTTCTGAAGTGGTAGTTTATGAAGTAGAGTTTTTAAAAAATTAACATATAAAAAATGAAGTTATTATTTTTTGACTTAGAAACAGCAGGGGTTTTTCCCAATAAAAATGGGATACATCAGATATCAGGATGTATTGAAGTTGATGGAGAAGAGAAAGAGTGTTTTGATTTTAAAGTTGCTCCAAATCCGAAGTTAGAAATATTAGATGAAGCACTTCTTGTTTCAGGAAAAACAAGAGAAGAGGTAATGGCTTATCCTCCGATGGAAGTTGTTTATAAGCAGTTTATAGAATTACTTTCTAAATATGTAGATAGATATGACAGAAAAGACAAGTTTTTTCTTGTTGGATATAACAACTCTTCTTTTGATAACAACTTTTTAAGAGAGTGGTTTAAACAAAACAATGATAATTATTACGGCTCTTGGTTCTGGCCAAACACTTTAGATGTCTATGTTTTAGCAACGCAGAAGTTTCTTAATAAAAGAAAAGATATGATTGATTTCAAACTAAAAACAGTTTGCGAGTGTGCTGGAATTAAGGTTGACGAATCAAAAACGCATGATGCTGTTTATGACATTAAAATAACAAGAGAGTTGTATAAAATAGTTACCTCTAAGGAATGAATTTTAACAAAGTGATCAAAGAACTAAAAGAACATGCTCCTTTTACGGGAGTGGCAGTGCTTTCTTCTTTTTTTCTTGTTTTTGTAATTCAGCACTTTTTAAATAAAGATATCAGTGAAGATTTTTTTCACATCTTTCATTTTTCTCATATTTTTTTCTCAGCAATGGTCACTGGCGCTCTTTACTACAAGTACAAATCATCTCTTCCTGCTGCCTTTTTAGTGGGAGTAACAGGAGCTATAATTATTGGAAGTTTGAGTGATGTTATTTTTCCTTATTTAGGGGGTAGTTTACTGAACATTGACATTCATCTTCATCTTCCTTTAATCCAAGAACCGATTCAAACTTTATTCTTTGTGATTACTGGAAGTTTAGCAGGGTTGCTTTTCAAAGCAACAAAACTTCCTCACTTTGCTCATGTTTTCCTTTCAGTTTTTGCTAGTTTGTTCTATCTGTTAATTTTTATTCCAACGATTACTGTTTTTTACTTTTTTGCCGTTACCGTTATTGTTTTTATCGCGGTAATCACTCCTTGCTGTTTAAGTGATATTATCTTTCCCTTAATTTTTATAAATAATAAAAAATAAAACATTAATTTATGTGTGGTATTATTGGCTATATAGGAGAAAGTAGTGCTACCCCTTTTTTATTAAAAGGATTAAAAAGATTAGAGTATCGTGGATATGATTCAAGCGGAATTGCTGTTCTTGGAGAAGAGATAGAGTGTGTCAAAAAAGTAGGGAAGATAGAAAACC
>CAZKZM010000035.1:0-2678 GCA_964557305.1 uncultured Candidatus Saccharibacteria bacterium
GAAAGAAAAGAGCAAAAAACAAAAAAAACAAACTCCCCGTCATTCTGAGCTCCGCACCATTCGGAGCAGGGTAAAATTCCACGAAGAATTTTTTGAATATAATTATTATAATAAAATCCTAAGCACGAAATCCTAAATCCTAAACAAATTCTAAATACAAAACCTGTCCCGTGAAGAATCGAAGATTCTTTTTACGGGATTCAAAATCCAAAACGATAGATTCCCGCCGGAGTATAACCCTGCTCCGAATGGTGCAGGGCGGGAATGACAGGGAGAGGACGGGAATCCAGTAAAAAACTCAAAACGCAAAAGTCAAAAATCAAAATTGCAACGTAAAGTTGCGTGGCGTAAAGCCATGTGATGGCCACGCCATTTTACATGGCAACAACGTTGCTTTACGCAACTAAAAACTATAAAAATAATTAAAAGTTGGGGAAGTAGAACACAAAACAAAATCATTTTAGCGAAAATAATTTTATTCAGATTCAAGGAAGAAGGAACGGAGCGATATAATTTATCGTGAGTGACGAGTGACGCAGAATATGGATAAAATTATTTCGCCCTACGGGAAGCGCAATGTTGAGTTCTTTCTTCGTTGCTTCTCCTCAATGTAATTGATATTACCTTTCGTCGTCGCGCCTTGAAATAACTTCAACCTTGCGCTTCTAAAATGACTTTGGTTTGTGTCCTACTTCCCTAAGTTTTGACTTTTGAATTTTGACTTTTGCGTTTAAAACATAAGTGTCTATCCGCGTATCAATCAGCGTAAATCAGCGCACCAATAGTTGACATTATCCTTAATAAATATAAAATAAAACAAGAAGAGGAATTATTATAATAATAAAAAACTTTATGTCTGAAGATCAAAAAAAAGTACTTATCATAGAAGATGAAGAAATTATTAGGGGAATTTTGAAAAAAAAGATAGAAGGAGAGGGGTATCAAGTTGAAGTTGCTGAAGACGGAAAAGAAGGAGTTGAGAAAATAAGAGAAGTTATTCCTGATATAATCATTCTTGATATCGTTATGCCACGAATGGATGGTTTTGCTGTTTTAGAAGAGATGAAGAAAGATGAAAATATTGCAAACATTCCAGTAATTATTGTTTCTAACTCAGGACAACCAGTAGAAATTGATAAAGTTAAAGAATATGGAGTTAAGGACTGGATAGTAAAAACAGAGTTTGATCCTCAAGAAGTAATAAACAAAATAAAGGCACAACTATGATTGTTTTTTTGTACGGAAAAGATACCTACCGTTCATTTGAAAAACTACAAGAGATAATAAATCAACACAAGAGCAAGTATGAAAGCAGTTTGAATATGGAGTTTTTTGATGAGAAGTCATCGTTCAAAGAAGTTCTTGATTGCAGTAAGCAGTTTTCAATGTTCACAAACAAGCGCCTCGTGATAATAAACGGGGGCTTTTCTGTTTGGAGTGATAACAAAGAGTTTATGAAAAGCATTGATAAGTTAAAAGATTCTGAAGATGTTTTTGTTTTCAGAGAAGAAGAGTTGTTAAAATCAAAGATCAAGAAAATTGAAAACAAAAAACAAGCAGGAAAAGTTATGATTCAAGAGTTTCCGATTCTCTCTAAAGGCAAACTTTTTAACTGGACAAAAAACATATTTATAAAAAATGGCGTTGAGATTGAAGATGACGCCGTTTCGTACATATTAGAAATAGGAGGAGACAATCTCTGGAGAATTAAAACAGAATCAGAAAAATTATCACTTCACAAAAAAAAGATAACAAAAAAAGACGCAGAGCTTTTAATAAAAATAGAGACAAACACTGATATATTTAAAACAATTGATGCGATTGGAGAAAAAAACAAGGAAAAAGCACTTTCTTTTATTTACGATCACTTAGAAAAAGAAGACCACCCACTTTACCTCTTCTCAATGATTGTTTTTCAGTTCAGAAACTTGATAGTTGTAAAAGATTTAAAAGAAAGAAAAATTGACTACAATCAAGCAAAAACAAAAAGCGGAATGCACCCTTTTGTTTTTCAAAAAAGTTACCGCCAAGCCGAAAAGTTCACTTTTCAAGAATTAAAAAAATTATACAAAAAACTTTTTGAATTAGATCTAAAAGCAAAAACAGGTCAGATAGAGCCAGTAATGGCACTACACCTGTTCATCTTTGAGTGTTAAGTTTCAGCAAAAGTTATAATATTTATAGTCATTCAAATTAAAAAACAGCGCAAGTTTTACTTACGCTGTTTTTTCTTTTTTGTAAAAATAACTACTTCAACACTGTTTTTGCTATTCGTGCTTTTTTTCTTGAGGCAGTATTCTTTTTTATAATATTCTTCTTCGCTGCCTTATCAATTGCTTTGTATGCTTTAGGAACTATCTTTTCAGCATCTTTCTTCTTGTTGTCAGAAACAAGAGAGTCAATCTCTTTAACAACTTCTTTCATTTTTCTTTTATAACGCAAGTTCAACAAGCGACGCTTCTCGCTTTGTTTTAATCTTTTTTTAGATGATTTTGTATTTGGCATATTTTACTTAATTACAAGTTATAAGATAGCATTTTTTAACCCATTAGTCAAACATTTTCACTTGTCATTCCCGCGTAGGCGGGAATCCAGCAAATTATAACAGTTATAATAATTATAAAAGATATAATTGATATAATAAAAATTTCAAATTTAAAATTTCAAATTTCAATTGA
>CAZKZM010000036.1:0-3678 GCA_964557305.1 uncultured Candidatus Saccharibacteria bacterium
GAAAGGAGGTAAAGTACATTTAAAATAGGCAATCACAAGAAACTAAAACCAGAAAGAAAGAAAGGAGAAAAAGATGGCTTCAAACTTTGTTGATCGCTATAACCATATGGTTTTAGCGAAAAAATCAATTTTGTGTGTTGGGCTGGATCCGACATACCAGCATGTTCCGCTGAAAATGCGGTCAGGCAATTTTATTGCCGACATTGAACAGTATCTTTTTGACATCATTGATATTGCCGGACCGATGGTGCCCGTTGTCAAACCGCAGATCGCCTACTACTCGGCCCTGGGAAAAGGCGGCGAAGAGCTTTTGGAGCGTGTAATTGAACACGCGCACTCCAGAGGACTCCTCGTGATTTTGGATGCAAAGCGGAGCGACATCGGAACAACCATGGAAAAGTACGGCGAAGAGGTGTTTGACCGCTACAAAGCAGACGCCTGCACTTTTGTGCCGTATCTTGGGCCTACCTTTGATCCCGCCTGGATGAGGTGGTTGAAGAGAGGTCGGATGGTTATTTCAATGATCCGGACAAGCAACCTTGAAGCGTCTGTTCTTCAAGACAGAAGGTTGAAAGACAGAAAGCCTCTTTACGAAGAGGTTGCTGAGCTTGTAAGGAGTTGGAATTCCGAAATAGCCAAAAAAACAGACAGAAAAGGTTCCGTCGGTGGCGTTGTCGGTGCCACCTGGCCGGAAGAAGTGGAAAGATGTCGGGAAGTTGCCGGCGACGATGTTTTTTTCCTGATTCCAGGATACGGTGCCCAAGGGGGTGGAGCCGCTACAGCTGCCAAGGGGGTTTTGAACAGCCGTGAGGATATCATGGGAACCGTCAACAGCTCAAGAGACATCACTCTCTACAGCTGGTGGAACAAGAAGAAACAGCAACCATATGATGGTGAACCGTTAGACCTGATTCAAGAGGCAATCAGAAAGGCAAACGCCGATCTGGTCAGTTCTGTGATCAAGATCAAAACAGGACTTGACACATCAAACTTGATGCAGTAAATCCTCAACAACAAGGGGCTCTGGATTTTTCCATGAGCCCCTCTTTTTTTGTTTTATGGTATAGTAAAACAATAATTAGAACCTAAAAAATATAAGTTATTATAATTATGGAAAACATTATTATCTCCAATCAAGAAGAGTTGGAAAAAAAATTAGAAGGGATAAAGAAAGGAGGTGTTGATAATTTACATTTTTTGTCTGACTTTGATCGCACCTTAACTTACGGTATGGTTGATGGAGAAAAAACACCATCAGCGATTGCCGTTCTTCGTGAGGAGGGATATTTAGACAAAGATTACTCTCAAAGAGCAAAAGCTCTCTTTGAACATTATCATCCTTACGAAGTAGATTTTAATTTATCTCTTCAAGAAAAAAAGAAGAAAATGAAAGAGTGGTGGGACACCCATTTTAATATTTTGATTGAAAAAGGGTTAAATAAAAAAGATCTGGAAAAAGTTATTGAAAGCAGAAAAATAAAACTAAGAGAGGGGATCGGTGTCTTTTTAGAAGAAATAAATCAGCAAAAGATTCCGTTTGTTGTTTTTTCTGCAAGTGGTTGTGGAGAGATTGTTGAAATGTTTTTTGAAAAAAAGCAACTGAATTTTCCAAACATTCACTTTCTTATCAACCGCTTTAACTGGGATGAAGAAGGAAGAGCAGTAAGTATAAGAGAGCCAGTAATTCATGTTTCCAATAAAGACGAAACAGCAATTCAAGAAGCAGAAGATATCTACAAAGAAGTAAAAAATCGCAAAAATGTAATTCTTCTAGGAGACAGCTTGTCAGACATAGGAATGGTAAAAGGGTTTGATTATGACAACCTACTAAAAATCGGCTTTCTAAACAGCTACAACGAATCACAGCTAGAAGAGTATAAAAAAGAATACGACATAATAATCCTAAACGACTCCAACTTCACCCCACTTTACAAAAACTTCCTAAAACCAGTAATATAAAAACATAACAAAACACCCCCCCCTGTGCACCCCCGGGGGTGCACAGGAGGGAATAAAATCCCGAGGAATTTATTGATTTTTGAAAGAAAATATGAAAAAAAGAGTGAATTAATGCTGTTTTTGACAAAAATTCACGCTATATTGACAAAATATAGTGAATAATATAGAATAAGTTTAATGGCAACAACAAAACCAATTAAAAAACGCATTAAGGCGCTGAAAGCAGATTATGACTCTTTAAAGAGTGGTAAAGAATCGCTTTTAAAAATGATTGATGAAGTGGAGATTTCGGAAAATGTTTACAACTCTAATGCGATAGAAAACTCTACCCTTACACTTAGAGAGACAGAAAAGATTTTATTAGAACAAGAGTTATCGCGAGAAGTTTCGCTGAGAGAAGTTTTTGAAGCTAAGAATTTGGCACGGGTTATAAATTACAAACGAAACAAGGCAAAAGAAGTAACTCTTGATAAAGAGCTGATTTTACTTTTACACCAAATGCTTATTGGAGGCATTAATGATAATATTGCTGGAAGATTTCGCAAAAAAGGGGAGTATGTTAGGGTTGGGGTTCACATCGCTCCTGCTCCGGAAAATGTAGAAAGAATGGTGGAAGATATCATTAAAGAGTATGGAGATGATATAGAAACATACTTTTTAGATAAAGTTTCTAAATTTCACTTAGATTTTGAAACAATTCATCCTTTTGTTGATGGAAATGGACGAATTGGAAGGGTGCTTATCAATCTCCAACTTATTCAGTACGGTTTTCCACGCGTCATTATTCGCAACAAAGAAAAAAAAGTTTATTATAATGCGTTCCAAGATTATCGCGAAAGAAAAAACATCAAAACTATGGAAAAGATTTTGGCTTTATCCTTGATTGAATCACTACACAAGAGAAATGCATATTTAAGAGGCGAAAACATCGTGAATCTCTCTGATTACATTAAAAGAAATAATCTTTCACCTTCGGCGTTGACAAATAACGCTAAGCGTCAGACCATCCCTGCTTTCAGAGAACGCGGAACCTGGAAGATTGGAGATAGCTTTAAATATAAAAAATAAAACTTTTTATATGACAAAAATAAAAGATCTTCCAAATTTTGAAAGACCGAGGGAGAAGATGATAGAGAAAGGACATCAAAATCTCAAAAATGAAGAGCTTTTAGCAATTTTAATCAGAACCGGAAGAAAAGGAAAAAGTGCAGTTGATATTGCAAAAGAAATTTTGAAAAAATATCCAGGAAGAAATCTTTTAAAAATAAACTACGAAGATTTAATTGAAATAGAAGGAGTAAGTCAAGGAAAGGCCTGCACAATTTTAGCAGCGATAGAACTCGTGAAGAGATCTTTAGAAGTAAAAGAAGAAACAATCCCAGTTATCAGATCAGTAGATGATGTTGTCGCTCAAGCCGTATATATGCGAGACAAAAGAAGGGAACACTTAATGGTTATTTATCTCAACGCCAGAAATGAGATGATCTTCAAAAAACCGATGTTCATCGGAACTCTCAACGCCAGCATTGTTCACCCTCGAGAAATATTCGCAATGGCATTAGAAAAAAACGCAGCATCAGTAATCTTAGTTCACAACCACCCCTCAGGAAACCCAGAACCATCACAAGAAGACATAGACATAACAAAAAGAATAAAAGAAGCAGGAAGCGTAATGGGAGTAGGAGTAATAGACCACATAATAATAACAAAAAACAAAAC
>CAZKZM010000037.1:0-4565 GCA_964557305.1 uncultured Candidatus Saccharibacteria bacterium
AAATGTCAAATGTCAAATGTTAAATATCAAACATTAATTATTAATTATTATGGATTATAAAAAAACAGTTCAAAAAGCTAAACCAGAGATGGAGAAAGTTGTTAGTTATTTTACTGACGAGATGAAAAGAATAAGAGCCGATAGAGCAACGCCATCAGTTGTTGAAGATATTGTTATCAACTGCTTTGATCAGAAGATGCCGTTAAAGCAACTTGCATCAATATCTTGTCCAGAAAAAAGACAGATCTTAATAGAACCGTGGGATAAGAATTATATAAGAGATATTATTTCAGCAGTTCAAAAATCAGAAGCAGATTTGGGAGTTTCTGTCGGGGATAGTAGTATAAGAGTTTCTCTTCCTCCACTTACACAAGAGTATCGTCAAAGTTTGTTGAAAATATTAGCAGAAAAGAAAGAAGGGGCAAGAGTTAGTTTGAGAAGAGCCAGAGAAGAAGCGTGGAAAGAAATTCAAGACAAGTTTCAAGAAAAAGAAATAAAAGAAGATGAGAAGTTCAAAGGAAAAGAAGAACTCCAAGAAATGATTGATGAGTATAACAAAAAAATTGACGAGATAACAAAAAGAAAAGAAGAAGAGATAATGGGATGATGTTTAATTTTGAATTTTGAATTTTGAATAAATTTTGAATGACTGAATTTTTAAAAAATAAGCACCAATGACCAAAATCCAAAACTCAAAACAACAATGTCCTTGTCATTCCCGTGAAAACGGGAATCCAGTTTGTGATTTTGAACATTTGAATTTGTAATTTATTTGAAATTTGTAATTTTGAATTTGTGATTTATATTTATTATATCTTTTATAACTACTATAACTGTTATACTGGATTCCCGTTTTCACGGGAATGACAGGGGGTAGGGCGGGAATGACAGTCAAAAGTTAAATGTCAATTGTCACATGTCAAATTTAATTATATTTTTATGACCATTTTTTATATCATTTTAACACTTATTGTTCTGATTGTTCTTCACGAGTTGGGGCATTTTTTGCTTGCTAAAAAGTACGGAGTTAAGGTTGAAGAGTTTGGAGTTGGGATTCCGCCAAGAATATGGGGGAAGAAGATCGGGGAAACGATATACTCTATTAACTGGATTCCTTTAGGAGGATTTGTCAGATTGTATGGAGAGGACAGAAGTATTGATGACGAAAGAAGCTTTTCTTCAAAGCCGATATATCAGAGAGCGCTTATTGTTTTTGGAGGAATTGCTGCTTTTTTTATTGTTGCGGCGATTGTTTTCTCGGTGTATTCAGTTATCGGAGTTCGTACAGTTGTTTCTGAAGAAGATCTACAAACAGGAGAATACTCTAAAGAGCAGATTGTTATTGCTAGTGTTTTAGAAGAATCTCCAGCAGAAAAAGGAGGCGTTCAATCCGGAGATGTTGTTAAAGAAGTGGATGGAGTTAGTGTTAAAAACCCAGCAGAAGCGACCTCTTTAATTCAAGAAGGAACCGGAAGAGAGATGGAGATTAAGGTTGATCGCGGAGGAGAAGAAGTTGTCTTGTCTCTTCTTTTGGAAGAAGAGCATCAGGTGGAAGAAAGAGTAGCAGGAGTAATGATGCTTTTAACAGCAGAAAAAAGTTATCCTTTTTATTATGCTCCAGTGAAAGGAGTTTTAATGACAAAAGATGTCACTTGGATGGTAGTTTCAGGGTTTGGAACACTTGCTAAATCGGTTGTCACAAGAGCGCCACTTCCCGTTGGAATGGAAGTTGGAGGACCAGTTGCTATTGTTGAGATTGGAGCAGGAGCATTTAACCGTGGCCTTTCAGATTTTCTTTACTTTGTCGGACTTATAACAATCTCTTTGGCAGTTGTTAATGCTTTTCCAATTCCCGCCTTGGATGGCGGTAGATTAGTATTTTTAGCAGTAGAAAAAATAAAAGGAAGTTCTGTTTCTGAGAAGATAGAACAAGTGATGACAGCCACTTCTTTTGTATTACTAATAGCTCTTATGATCTTTATAACATTTAAAGATATTGGAATGTTCTAAAAAATATTAAAATGAAACAATCAAAATTTTTCACAAAAACAAGAAAAGAAAAAATAAAAGATGAAACATCACTTAACGCTGATCTTTTGATGCGAGCGGGGTTTGTAAACAAGGAGATGGCAGGAGTTTACTCTTTTCTTCCAATGGGATTAAAAGTTTTAAGAAAGATTGAAAATATTATTCGCGAAGAAATGGTTGAAACAATGGAGGCGGAAGAAGTTTTAATGCCAGCGTTACATCCTCTTAAAAACTATGAAGCAACCGGAAGAGACAAGATAGATGTCCTTTTTTACACAAAACTAAACAGTGGGGGAGATCTTGTTCTTGGACAGAGTCACGAAGAGATAGTTACTCCACTTTTGAAAAACTTTATTTCTTCGCACAAAGATCTTCCTTGTGGTGTTTTTCAAGTTCAAACAAAGTTTCGCAACGAACTTCGTTCAAAATCAGGAATATTGAGAGGGAGAGAGTTTTTAATGAAAGACCTCTACTCTTTCCATAAAGATATGGACTGTTTTAACGCTTATTATGAAAAAGCAAAAGTTGCCTATCACAACATATTTAAAAAACTTGGAATTGGGGATATAACCTTTATTAGTTTTGCTTCAGGAGGAACTTTTTCTAAATACTCTCATGAGTTTCAAACAATATCAGAGATAGGAGAAGATGAGATATACTTCTGTTCTGACTGTAAAGTGGCAATAAATAAAGAGATAATTAATGATAGCCCAGAGTGCCCTGAGTGTGGAAAAAAGAAAGAAGAGCTTGAAGTTAAAAAATCAATTGAAGTTGGAAATATATTTCCGTTAAGCACCAAGTTTTCAGATTCTTTCAACTTAAAGTATAAAGACGAAAACGGAGAAGAAAAGCCAGTATATATGGGTTGTTACGGAATAGGAGTTAGTAGAGTGATGGGAACTATTGTTGAGATTTTTGCTGATGAAAAAGGGATTGTTTGGCCAAAAGAAGTCGCTCCTTTTCAAGTTCATCTCATCTCCTTTAATAAAAACGAAGAAGCAGAAAAGATATACCGAGAGATGAAAGAATCAGGGATTGATGTTCTTTACGATGATCGCGATAAAAGTCCAGGAGAAAAGATGGCAGAAAGCGATCTTATTGGAGTTCCTTACCGAATAATTGTTAGCGAAAAAACACTTGAAAAAGAAAGCGTAGAAGTAAAAGAAAGAACAAAAGATGCCGTTGAGTTTATTAATATAAGTGAAATAACAGATTATGTTAAAAAAATTATTTAATATCAGGTTATCTTCAGATGTAGGGATTGATCTTGGGACCGCAAACTGTTTGGTTTATGTTGAAGGAAGGGGAATTATAATGTCTGAGCCGTCTGTTGTTGCGATAAATAAAAAAACAGGACAGATATTAGCAATTGGAGAAGAAGCAAGAAAGATGGTAGGAAGAACGCCAAGTCATATTGTTGCAACAAGGCCGTTAGTTTCAGGAGTTGTTTCTGATTTTGATGTCACCGAACAGATGCTTCGTTACTTTATTGAAAGAGCGAACAAGAGCAGATTTCCTTTTTCTACTCGCCCAAGAGTGGTGATTGGAATTCCTTGTGGGGTGACAGAAGTTGAAAAAAAAGCAGTGGAGGATGCTGGGAAAAATGCAGGAGCAAAAAGAGTTTTTCTTATTGAAGAGCCGATGGCAGCTGCGATAGGAATCCGGCTTCCGATTCAAGATCCAGGAGGAAACTTTGTAGTTGATATCGGTGGAGGAACAACAGAGGTAGCAGTTATCTCTTTGGGAGGAGTTGTTATTTCAAGAAGTTTGAGAGTTGCAGGAGACAAACTGAATGAAGATATAATTAATTTTGTTGAGAGCGAGTACAACTTACTGATAGGAGAGCGAACCGCTGAAGATGTTAAAACAAAAATAGGATCAGCAACTCCACTTGAAGAAAAGATGGAGTATGCAGTCAGGGGAAGAAACTTAGTTAACGGACTTCCCGAAGAGATTATTATTACCGATAGCGATGTTAGAAAAGCGCTTGCTAAGTCGGTAAGAGAAATTGTAGAGACAGTAAAAGAGACGGTAGAAGAAACACCACCAGAGTTGATAGCAGATATTATGTCAAGAGGAATATATCTTTTAGGAGGAGGAAGTTTACTGAAAGGGTTAGATTTGTTAATTGAAAAAGAAACAAAAATAAAAACACAAGTGGGAGATGATCCCCTCACTGCAGTAGTTAGGGGAGCAGGATATGCTTTAGAGCATCTTGATAAACACTCCGAAATCTTTATTGAAACAGAAGAGTTAAAAACACCAAAACAAAGGTAGCGCTTTTTGACATTTAACAGTTGACATGTGACCATTGATCATTGACCATTGACCATTGACTGCTGTTATTCTGAGCCCTTTTCTGTCATTCTGAGTGAAACAAAGAATCCCATGGAACAAGCACCAAATTCAAAATCACAAATCCCAAATAAATCCCAATGACGAAAATCCCAAATCCAAAACGACTGGATTCCCGTTGGAATATAACCCTGCTCCGAATGGTGCAGGGCGGGAATGACAATTACATGTCAAAGGTCAAA
>CAZKZM010000038.1:0-2024 GCA_964557305.1 uncultured Candidatus Saccharibacteria bacterium
CCAAATGTTTTATACTTTATATCTTCTATAAAATCCTCTCCGTTTTTGTTCTTGCTTACTTTAAGATACAAGTGCATCAGATCACCACAAACAACATTCCCAACTACTCCAACAGCATCTGCATTCTCAATCTCCCCCATATTCCTAGGGTTCTGAAAGTGATCCATTGTTTTTTCATTATACATAATATTATTTACCCCCATTTTTACACCCCAGGGGTGTAAAAATTGGTTACAGTTATTACTTTACTGGTGATATTTTTCTTATTTTTTCAACAACTAATGGTAATTTTTGCAGAAAGTAATCAACCTCCTCTTCTGTTGTAAATCTACCAAGTGTTATTCTTAAAGATCCGTGAGCTTGTTCGTGAGAAAGTCCCATCGCAAGAAGAACATGGGATGGCTGAAGAGATTTTGAAGCACACGCAGATCCAGTGGAAACTGCCACCCCTTCACTATCAAGCCCGATCATTAAACTCTCACCCTCTGTTCCTTTAAACGATATGTTTGCATTATTCGGAAGCCGTTTTTCAACATCTCCATTAAGCTGTGAATTTGAAATATTTTCCAAAACAAAGTTAATTATCTTGTCTCTCATCTTCTTTGTTTTTTCTATATCATTTTTTGATATCAGATCAACTGCTTCTCCAAAACCAACAACTGCAAAAATATTCTCTGTTCCGGGGCGTAATCCTTTCTCCTGATCACCCCCAAAAATCAACGGAGAGAGGTGAACGCTCTCTTTTATATATAAGACACCAACTCCTTTTGGTCCGTATATCTTATGGCCACTAAGCGTCAACAGATCAACATTCAACTTATTAACATCACAAGAAAGATAATTAGCTGCTTGCACTGCATCAGTGTGAAAGATAATTTTATTTTTTCTATCCTTGTTCAGCTTCTTTACTGCTTCTCCAATCTCTTTTATCGGCTGAACTGTTCCCACTTCGTTGTTTGCATACATCACAGAGATCAAAACAGTGTCTTCTCTCACTTCTTTCAAAACATCATCTACGCTTATCACTCCGTTTTTATCAGGAGAGATAATAGTATTTTCTGCACCGCTCTGTTTCACTGTTTCCAACACCGCCTTGTGTTCTATCGCAGTGGTTATAATATGCCCTTTCTTCTCTTTTATAACTCCTAAAATAGCAATATTATTTGCTTCTGTTGCTGATCCAGTAAAAAGTATCTCACTCTCCATTGATTTTAAAAAGCGAGCTACTTTTTCTCTTGCTTCATCAACGGCAATCAACGCCTCTTGCCCAAAAGAGTGCAAAGAAGAAGGATTTCCAAACTTCTCTGTTAAGAAAGGAGTCATCTTTTCAACAACCTCTTTATCACAAGGAGTAGTTGCCCCATAATCTAAGTATATTTTCTTTTTCTTCATATTTTACTCAACTCCATGTCCACCCCCGGGGGTGGACATGGGGATTATTTTATTAAATCTGATAATTTTACTGAAGACAAAGCGTCTTTTATCTTTTTATTAACTTCTAACCATGCTTTTGATGCCTTACAAGAACCACTTTGTGGACAACTGCCTCCGACACAATCAACAACTGATACTGACTCACCAACTGCATCAAAAATATCTTTCAACGTTATTTTTTCTGGTTTTCTTGAAAGAAAGTATCCGCCCGAAGATCCTCTTTTTGAGCTCACTAAATCATTTTTTTCAAGCATTGAGAAAACTTTTTCCAAGTAGAAAAGTGGAATTTTTTCTTGTTCTGCAATAACTCGCAAAGAGATTGTTTCTTTCTCTTTTCTTGAAAGAGTAATCATCGCTCTCAAGGCATACTGTGATTTTTTTGTTGCTTTCATAAAAAAATTAAATCAGACCTTACTGGTCTGAATTAAGTATAGCAAACTTTTCCTATTTTACAAGTTTAAAAAATCTGTTAGAATATAGGGGAGTAGGATACAAACCAAAGTCATTTTAGAAGCACAAGGTTGAATTTCTTTCAAGGCGCGACGACGAAAGGTAGTATTAGCTACATTGAGGAGGAGCAACGCAGAAAG
>CAZKZM010000039.1:0-10548 GCA_964557305.1 uncultured Candidatus Saccharibacteria bacterium
TACTATAACTATTATAATAGATTCCCGCCTTCGCGGGAATGACAGAAAGGATGCGGGAATGACAGTGGGAAGTGCGGGAATGACAGTCAAAAGTCACATGTCAAAGGTCAATTGTCAATTACAGTTTTGACTTTTGACTTTTGCGTTTTGACTTTCTCTTTCCTTTTATTGCAATTTTCTCTTTGTTGTAATAGAATAGTGAAGTCAGGCCCCATCGTCTAGCCTGGTCCAGGACGCCGGGTTCTCAGTCCGGTAACGGGGGTTCAAATCCCCCTGGGGTCACAAAATGAATTTTATATACTCAGTAGCTATTCTTTCCGGAACAATAATTGGAGCAGGAATTTTTGCGTTGCCTTATCTTGCAAGAGAGGTAGGTCTTTTCAATATGATGATCTATCTTTTTGCTCTTGGAGGAGTTGCGGTTTTAGTTCATCTTTTTTTTGGTGAACTAAGCAAAAGAACACCTGATTTTTTGCGTCTTCCTGGATTTGCTGAGATTCACTTAGGTGATTGGGCAAAAAAATTATCAATAACTACTGGATTGTGTGGTTTGATGGGAGCGGTTTTAGCTTACATAATCTTAGGGGGCTCTTTTCTGAACTCTCTTCTTCCCTCAGTTTCATTTTCTTTTATGGATTCTGAAACTTTTTACTCTTTGGTTTACTTTTTGATGGGAGCTGTTTTTATCTATTTTGGAGTAAAAGCAGTAGAAAAAATATCTTTTTATGGAGTTATCGGGTTTGTTGTTGTTTTATTTTTTATTTTTATAAAAGGATTAAGTAGCATAGAGTTAGAGAACATAACCAGCTCTATCGCTTTTCAAGGAAGTTTTTCTGATCTTTTCCTTCCCTACGGAGTGGTTCTTTTTTCTTTTTGGGGAGCATCACTTATTCCTGAGATGGAAGAACTGTTGATAGGACAGAAAGAGAAACTGAAAAAGGCAATTTTTTGGGGAGTAATGATCCCGTTTTTTTTGTACATCTTTTTTATACTGATTGTTGTTGGAATTACTGGAGAAAATACCACCAACGATTCAATTGTTGGACTTCAGAGAGAGCTAACAAACGGGGTTATATCAGCAGCTCTTCTTTTTGGAATATTAGTAACATTTACTTCTTTTGTTGCAATAGGGTTAACTTTGAAAAAGATCCTTTGGTATGATTTAAAGATACCAGAAAAGTTATCTTTTTTAATAACAATGTTTATTCCGTTGTTTCTTTTTACAGTGGGGATAAGAAGTTATATTGATGTGATCGGAACAATAGGAGCTGTTTTTCTTGCAATTGATGCAATTCTTATTACTGTTATGTATCAGAAGTATAAGACAAATCGTTATCTTTTTATAACCGCTCCGTTGGTTGTAGTTTTTTTGATTGGAATAGTTTATCAGATTTTTTATCACTTTTAATATGTTTTCTCAGATAGCAATTTTTACCATCTCTTGCCTTGCAATAATTATTGCAAGTAAGTGGGTGATAGGTTCCCTCGGGAAAGTAACAAAATCTTTGCAATGGAAAGAGTTTGTCGTTGCTTTTTTTGCAGCTTCTGTTGGGGCAGTTATTCCAGAACTTTTTATCGGGTTGAAATCAGCAGTTAACGGAGTTTCAGAGCTTGCTTTTGGGAATATAATTGGGCAAAACCTTATTCTTTTTACTTTTTCAGCAGGAGTTTGTGCTTTTGTTCTCAAAGAGATTCCTGTTTACAGTAGAACCGTTCGTTCAGGAGCAGTATTTGCTCTTGTTGCGGTGACCCTTCCTTTTCTTCTGATTTATGATGGACAGATATCACGAGTAGATGGACTTGTTCTTATTTCAGCATTTATTCTTTATATAAGATGGTTGTTCAAAGACGAAGATCGGTTTATCAAAGATTTTCAAGAAAAAGAAGTTTTGAAAAAAGATCGTTTTTATTTTCTTCGCAACTCGTTGATTATTTTTGCCGGTTTTGTTGTCGTTCTTTTCGCAGCAGAAGGAATAATATCTTCAGCAGGAGAACTTGCAAGATTGATGGGAGTTCCGATCGGAATTGTGGGTATCTTCTTTATTGGAGCAGGGGTTGCTCTCCCGGAAACTTTTTTTGCAGTGCGATTAGCCCTAAAAGGACACTCGTGGATGATATTAGGAGGGATTATGGGAGCGATATCAATATCATCAACCCTGGTAATGGGGTTAGTTGCAATAGTAGATCCGATTGTTATTAGCAACTTTGAACCTTACAAAACGGCAAGATTTTTTATTTTGATAAGCGCTTTTCTTTTCTGGTTTTTTATAAGAACAAACAATGTCTTTACAAGAAAAGAGGCAGTTTTTCTTTTTGCAGTTTACTTGTTTTTTATAATTTTTGAATTTTTATTATAATTATAGATATGGATTTTTTAATTTTTACAATCGTTGTTTTTTTGGGGTTTTTTATTCTTGTTTTTTTGAGTGTTCGTTATATGTTTGGATATTTGAAGAAAGATGTTGAAGCGATGAGAAAAGAAGTTGGAGATGGTCTTTGGAAAACAGCAGAAATGACGAGAGAACAGTTTACCGAAAGCTCCAAAATTATTCGGGAGGTAGGGGAGAAGATGATAAAACTTGATGACACAAACAAGCAAGTTTTAGAGTTTTCTCGTCAACTTGAAAGTTTACAAGACACCCTTAAAAATCCAAAGCAAAGAGGTGTTTTTGGAGAGTATTATCTTGAAACACTATTGAAAAATGCTTTTACTCCAAAACACTATCAGATGCAGTATTACTTTAATGATAATACTCATGTTGATGCAGTTCTTTTCTTTGGAGAGAAGATGATTCCTATTGATTCAAAGTTTTCGTTAGAAACTTATAATCGGATTGGTGAAGAAAAAAACAAAGATTTAAAAGAAAAGATAGAAAAGCAGTTTATTAAAGATCTGAAAAACAGGATAGAAGAAACAGCAAAGTATATTCGTCCCAAAGAAGGAACAGTTGATTTTGCTTTTATGTTTATTCCTGCTGAAGGAGTTTATTACGATCTGCTTGTTAACAAGATAGGAACAACAAAAGCAAGCACCAGAGATCTAATAGAGTATGCAGTTCATGAAAAAAATGTTCACATTGTTTCGCCAACAACTTTTTATGTGACATTACAGTCGTTATGGCAAGGAATGAGAGCTTATCACATCCAAGAAAAAACAAAAGAGATCGTTAAAAATATAACAGTTCTTTCTAAACACTTGAAAGTTTACGAAGAACAGATGAATCGTCTTGGTTCTCAGTTAGGAACAACAGTTAACACTTACAACAAAGCATCAAAAGAACTAAAAAAAATAGACAAAGATGTAACGAAAATAACAGGAGAATCACCAAAGATTGAAACAAAGGAAGTGGAGTGATGTTTGACGATTGACCTTTGACATTTTACATTTGACATTTGACACTTGTCATTCCCGTGAATATAGCAGTTATAGTTATTATAAAAGTTATAACTGATATAATAAAATCCTAAATCCTAATACCTAAATCCGAAACAAATTCAAAATACAAAACCTGTCCCGTGAAGAATCAAAGATTCTTTTTACGGGATTCAAAATTCAAAACAATAGATTCTTGCGTCTCCACTGTCATTCCCGCGGAAGCGGGAATCCAGTTTGTGATTTTGAACATTTGAATTTGTAATTTATTTGCTATTTGTAATTTTGAATTTGTGATTTATTTAATGGGATTGCCACGTCGTTTCACTCTTCGCAATGACGAGAGAGAAGGACCTTTTAAAATTTAGTCATTTGTTCATTTAGTCATTCAATTGAAATTTGAAATTTGAAATTATTTCACCTTATTGACTTTATTGTGTTTTTTTTATAAAATACTGTTATATAGGATAAATAATAATTAACTTTATAAAAAAATGATAGCTGTAATTGAAACTGGCGGAAAGCAGTACTTGGTTTCTCCCGGAGAAAAAATAAAAATTGAAAAAGTTGAAGCAAAAGTAGGGGACAGTATCTCTTTTAAAGAAGTGCTTTTGATTGAAGACGAGAAACAAGGTTTTTCGCTTGGAACTCCTTATATTGAGAAAGCAGAAGTTGTTGGAGAAGTAACAGAAGAAGGAAGAGGCGACAAAAAAGTTATTTTTAAATACAAACCTAAAAAAAGATATAAGTTAAAAAAGGGACACAGACAACACTATACAGAAGTTAAAATTACTGACATTAAAATCAAATAAAAACGAACAGAGTGGTTGCTTGAATGGCGTATTGAAGTTTTTTTAGTTTAATATTATATTTATGCCTTCAATTTGTTTTTATTTTCAAGTTCATCAACCATACCGAATAAAAAAATACTCTTTTTTTGATATTGGAAAAGATAACTCCTATTTTGACAGGAAAGAAGAAGACAACCTTAACAACAAGTGGGTGATGAACAAGGTTGCAAAAAAGTGTTATCTTCCAACGAACAAGCTTCTATTAAAATTATTCAAAAAACATCCTGATTTCAAGGTTAGTTTTTCTTTTTCTGGAGTAGCACTTGAGCAGATGGAAAAGTACTCCCCAGAGACACTTGAATCATTTCAAGCATTAGTTGAAACTGGGCAAGCAGAAGTAATGTGTGAAACATATTACCACTCGCTTGCTTTTTTGTATTCAAAAGAAGAGTTTAGAGAGCAAGTTTCTATGAATAAAGAGAAAGTAAGAAAACTTTTTTCTGTTGAACCAAAAGTTTTTCGCTGTACGGAACTTGCTTACAGTAATGAAATTGCAAAGCAGGCAGAAGAGATGGGGTTTGACGCGATTCTTGGAGAAGGAGTTGACCAGATATTAGGATGGAGAAATCCAAACTTTATCTACAAGCCGAAGGGGTCGGATATAAAACTTTTTCTTAAAAACTACCGCCTTTCTGATGATATTGCTTTTCGTTTTTCAGAAAAAGAGTGGAAAGAGTATCCTTTGACCACAGAAAAATTTGCAAGGTGGGTTTCAGACATAAACGGAAATGGAGAAGTAGTTAATTTGTTTATGGATTACGAAACATTTGGGGAGCATCAGTGGGAAGAGTCAGGAATATTCAACTTTTTAGAAGCCCTTCCGGAAAAAATTTTTGAAAACAAGGATAACAATTTTTTAACTCTTTCTGAAGCAGTTAAAAATCACTCTTCAAAAGATGAGATTGATGTTCCTTACATAACTTCTTGGGCTGACTTAGAAAGAGATCTTTCGGCTTGGACAGGGAACGAGATGCAGAAAGATGCTCTTCGTAATTTGTATGAGATAAGAGATGTTGTTTTATCAACTAAAAATAAAAAAATAATAGATACTTGGAGAAGGTTTCAAACATCAGACCAGGTTTATTATATGAGCACAAAGGGAATGGGGGATGGTGATGTTCATAGTTACTTTAGCCCTTACGAGTCGCCTTATGATGCTTTTATGTCGTTTACTAATGCTCTTAGTGATTTTAAACTAAGATTAAATAATCCCCAGTAAAAATATGATTAAAGAAGATACAAAACAAGTAACTCCAAAAGCAGATAAAGTTTTTGAAGTTTCATTTGAAGTTTGCAACAAAGTTGGCGGAATATATCGCGTTTTAGAATCAAAATCAAGCAGAATGGTTTCTTGTTATGATAAAGATTACTTTTTAATAGGTCCTTACTACAAAGAAAAAGCAAGAGATGAGTTCAGAGAAGAAGCAGTTCCTTTGAAGATGAAAGGTGTTTTTCAAGAGTTAGAGCAAGAGGGAGTAAGGTGTCACTATGGAAAGTGGCTTGTGAAAGGAAAGCCACAGGTGATTTTGGTTGATTTCAAGGACTACTTTCACAACATTAACAATATCAAAAAAGAACTGTGGGATTTTTTTCAAGTTGATTCTCTCAACGCTGGATATGATTTTGATGAACCTGTTTGCTGGTCTTACGCAGTTGGAAAACTTATTTCTAAACTTAAAGAAAAGCACAAAAAAGAAAAGGTAGTTGCACACTTTCACGAGTGGCTTTCGGGGGCTGGTCTTTTATATTTAAAAAAAGAAAAAACAGAAGTGGGAACAGTTTTTACAACTCACGCCACTAGCATTGGAAGAACGCTTGCTTTTAACAGCGTCAACTTTTATCCGATAATTAGTGATATAAATCCAGACGAAGAAGCAAGAAGATACTCCGGTGTTTTTCCAAAACACTCGCTTGAAAGGAAGTTAGCAGAACTATGTGATGTTTTCACAACAGTTAGTGAAATAACAGGAGTTGAAGCAGAACACTTTTTGAAAAGAAAACCAGATTTTATTCTTCCAAATGGACTTGATATGGATAAGTTTTTAAGCTTTGAAGACATTGCAGTCAAGCACAGAATCCAAGGAAGACGACTTAGAAATTTTGTTGCTTCTTACTTTTTCCCTTATTATAACTTTGACTTAGAAGAAACACTTTTTTATTTTATTATTGGAAGAAAAGAGTTTAAAGCAAAAGGAATAGATGTTTTTATAGATTCTCTTGGAAAGTTAAACGAGAAGATGAAGAAAGAAAAGAGTAAAAGAACAGTTGTTGCTTTTCTTTATATTCCGACTGAAACAAAAAGAGTTACCCCGTCTTTATTAGAAAATATTGAGCACTTCAGAGATTTAGAGGACTCTTTAGAAGATTTTTTACCAGAAACAGAAGAGCGATTGTTTTATTCAATTCTTCAAGAGAAAAGAATAACAAAGAAATCTCTTTTTGGTGAAAATGTGCTTTTGAGCATAGAGAGAAAGATACAAAGATTAAAAAGAAAAGAAGAAGTTCCTTCTATTTCAACTCACTACTTTAATTCTATGGAAGATGAGATAATGGGAAGGATAAAAGAAAATAATCTTTTTAATGCAGAAGAAGACAGAGTAAAAGTAATTTACTATCCGATATACTTAACGGGACATGATGGTCTTTCAAATTTGAGTTATGAAGAAGCATTAGAAGCGTCTCATATGGGTGTTTTTCCAAGTTTTTACGAACCATGGGGGTACACACCACTTGAGGCCGCTGCTCTTGGGGTTTCTTCTGTGACGACCGATCTGGCAGGGTTTGGAAGGTTCCGCTTGAAACTAGAAACAAAAAAAGATAAACCGGGAATATACATATTAAAAAGAGAAAATAAAACTGACGAAGAGATAGTAGATGATCTAACAGGATTTCTTTATAAGTTTATGGAAACAACAAGGAGAGAGAGGGTTGAAAACAAGATTGAGGCAAGAAAGATAGCTGCTCTTGCCGACTGGAGAACATTTGTTATGAATTATGTTGAAGCGCACAACAAGGCAGTGGAAGGGATGTAAATTTTATGAAGATAACTCACATAATAAAAAGTGGCAAAAAACTCTCAAAACAAGGAGTAGGAGTTGAAAGTTTTTTGCTTTCCAACAAAAAAGGGGACTACTTGTGGTTAAACTCAGAGCCACAGAGTCGCTACGAAGGATGGTTTTGTTATTTTGATAAATTAAAAAATATTTATCGCTTAATAGAGAGCATCTCCATTGAGGGAAGTTCTGATGTAGAAGAGATAATTAACTACTCTCATAAAATTGAAAGAAGAAGAAAAGATTTAGTTGAAAGTTTTCGTTTTTCGCACAACTCAAGTGTTTTTGATTATCAGTTAAGTAAAAAAAGAAAGGTAAATATTTTTTTTGATGTAAGAGAATCATATAGTTCGGGAGAGTTTCTTGATTATGAAGTTGAGAAAAAAAAAGAAGTTACAGTTATCAGTTTTGATAAAAAGATATTTTTAGCTGTTAAAAGTGAAAAGGGGAGTGTGCTAAAAGAGAAGATTATTCGTCATTACCAGTATGACCAAGATCGGAACTCTCATCCCTTCCAGAGAGAGGTTGTCTGTGGTCTTTCTTTGTATGGAAAAAGATTTATTTTTTCTGCAGGAGAAAGTAAAAAAAAGGCGTTAGAAGGATTAAAAAGAAGGATTTTTTCAGATGTTTCTTTGTTAAAAGGAAAAGATGTAGATGAATATCTTGCAAAAGAGTCGCTTTCTTCTCTTTTGATTTCAACAAAAAAAAGAAAAGGACTAATAGCCGGCCTTCCTTGGTTTTTCCAGTTTTGGCCAAGAGATGAGGCGGTATCATTAAAGTCAATTTTTTTCTTAGAACAAGAACAAGCAAAAGAGATTTTTTTCAGATTATTAAATTCATCTTTTCAAGAAGGTCCAAGAGGAGTGGTAAACATAGATGCTCCTGGATGGTTGTTTAAAAGAGCAGATCTTTTTTTGCCACTGTTATCTTCTTCAGAAAAAAAAATTATCAAGAGAAAAGGAAAGCTTTTTATAAAAAAAATATCAGAAAGAACAGTTAATGGATTTTTTGTAAATAATGCAAACGAAACATGGATGGATACTTTGGTTCGCGACGGAGCAAGGATTGAGATTCAAGCGATGGTTCTTAATGTTTATCGTTTGTTAGCAGAACTTTCAAGCAATAAAAAAGAAAAGGATTTTTATTTAAAAAAAGAAAGAGATATAAAAGAAAAAGTGAAAGAAAAGTTTTTTGAAAATGGCTATCTTTATGATGGATATTATCCAAAAACAAATTTTAAAGATCACACTGTTCGTCCAAACATTTTTATTGCTTATTATATCTATCCCGAGTTACTTTCAAGAGAAGAGTGGAGTACTTGTTTTCAGAAAGCGCTTGATTGCTTGTGGTTGCCGTGGGGGGGATTATCAACAGTAGACAAAAACAATTCCGACTTTCATCAAAAACACACTGGAGAGGATTCAAGAAGTTATCACCAAGGAGATAGTTGGTTCTTTTTGAACAATATAGTTGCAGTTGTTCTTTATCGGAACAACAAAGATAAGTTCAAAGATTATATAGAAAAAATAAGGCAAGCAAGTAAAGAAGAGTTGATGTGGATGGGGGCAGTTGGTTGCCACGGAGAAGTAAGTTCAGCCGAGAAACTTGAAAGCAGAGGATGCTTGAATCAAGCGTGGAGTAGTGCGATGTATATAGAACTTTTGACAATTGATATGTGACCTTTGACAATCAATTGTTATTTTGAACATCTTTTTTCGTCATTCTGAGCAAAGCGAAGAATCCCTTGAAATAAGCACCAAATTCAAAATTACAAATTCCAACGTAAAGTTGCGTGGCGTAAAGCCATGTGATGGCCACGCCATTTTACATGGCAACAACGTTGCTTTACGCAAATAAATTACAAATTCAAATATCCAAAATTACAAACTGGATTCCCGCTGGAGTATAACCCTGCTCCGAATGGTGCAGGGCGGGAATGACAGAGGGTGAAGTGGGAATGACAAGTGTTGTTTTGAATTTTGGTTATTAGAATTTAGTATTTTAAAATTGGTTAATTTTTTTATATCTTCTCTAATATATCTTTTATCACTCTCATCTGTCTGCTTTCTAAATCTTCCTTAGTTATTTTTTTAGCCATAAACAAAGCCGTTAACGGCTTTGTTTCTTTGTATTTATACTTTTTAGGATAAACACTTTCTAAATCTTTTTCTAATATAAAGATTTCATTTTCTTGAAGTTTTTTTATTTTTTCATAGTAAGGAGTTTTCCTAGAAAAGCGTGGGAACTTTTTAATTCTTTGAAGAGAAGGAGAGTTGATAGCATCACTATCAAGCATTACTGCGTAAGGAATGTTGAACATATCACAGATATTAGCATAAAGATCAATGCAACCTTTTCCTCCCGCAAAAACAATTTTAATATCTTTGTTTTTTTCATAAAAACGGTTTATCATTTCACGCATAAAGATACGATCAGAAACTCCTTCCAAAAGAAGAGCTTTTTCACTAAAAAGCATTTCTGAGTTGTCATCATTTATTTCTTGAATTAGGCGGTTTGTATCAATTTTATTTTTGTTTATTTTATGAACAATCGTGCTTCTGTTTTCATTGCGACTAACTCTCCATATCTCTTGAAGATGCTTGGCATCAATCAAAGAACGGTGATGAGTTGTAAGAAAAATTTGATTTTCAGTTTTTTCGGACTCTAAAATCATTAAAAATCTTTTAATAACAGAAGGATGAAGATGTGTTTCTGGTTCATCAATAAAAATTATCTGATATTGTGGATTAAATATGTAGAAAAAAATAACAAAGAGTCGTTTAAATCCCTCGCCCATTCTTTTAAATGTTTTTTGAGGATTGTTGTTTTCGCTGACTGTCTCAAAAAAAAGCTGTTCACTCATATCAACATCTTTAAAGTTTTTCTTTAATATTTTAGAAAAACGATTATATTCAGCGTAGTAGTTTTCTTTGAAGAAATAAAACTCGTTTTTTATGTCGTTGTACTCTGTTTTCCCGCCAATTCTAATAAAGCAGTTGTCTTTGATTAACTTTTCACTTTCTTTAACTTCTCCTGACTTCAGTGTTAAAAGATGCTCTTTGTTTTTTTCTTGAATGGTTAACTCTATGTCACTACTTTTATCAAAAAATCTTTCTTGATCTAAATCTTTTTGAAAAAAAAGATTAACAGCGTCAAGAATATTTGTTTTTCCAGCGTTATTAGGTCCAACCAAGATGTTTAAATTATTTATATTTTCAATAATTAGCGGTTCTTTTATACTTTTATAGTGATTTATTTTTATTTTTTTTAT
>CAZKZM010000040.1:0-3931 GCA_964557305.1 uncultured Candidatus Saccharibacteria bacterium
AAATGTCAAAGATCAACTATCATTTCTGGCATTTTGGACAAAAATATGTTCCTCTTCCAGCGAACATTATTTTTTTTATCTCTTCTTTTTTGCACTTTGGGCAAAGTTTTTTCTGTTGGTTGTAAACCAAGTGATTATTTTGATATCCTCCTTTTTTTCCATTAGTAAGGCGAAAATCGCTCGTGCTATCTCCTTTCATTGCAATCGCTTTCCTTAAAACTTCTTGCATATTTTTGTAAATACTACTAATTTCTTTCTTTTTCAGTGTGTTTGCTTTTCTTCTTGGATCAACGCCAGAAAGAAAAAGAACTTCCGATGCGTAAATATTTCCCACCCCCGCAATAAAAAACTGATTCATAAGAAGTGGTTTTACTGCTCCTTTTCTTTTTTTGAAAAGATCAATAAACTCTTTTTCGGTGATCAGAAGTGGATCCGGACCTAAAACACTAATCTTTTCTTCCTTTTTTTCAGCTGACAATAGCTCAACTTTCGCAAACTTTCGGTAATCAGACAGAATCATCATTTTCCCATTATCAAAAAAGAAAACTACTTGCCAAAACTTTTTCTTGTTTGGAAGGTCGTTGTTTTTTTCATCTTCATATTTGTTCTTATAAAAATCATCTTTGTTAAGTTCCCACTTTCCAAAAAGAAGAAATCCACTCATTCTTAGATGAATAAAAAGAACCTCTTTGCTATCCAAAAAAAATAAAATATTTTTTCCAACCCTCTTCACATCCTTTATCTTTTTTCCTTTCAGTCCTTCAATGTCAATTTTTTTGTTTTTCACCCAGTAACAAACAAAGGTCCTTTTCAAGACCTTTTTCTTCAGAGACAATACTACACTTTCAACCTCAGGTAACTCAGGCATAGAAAAAATTTCTTCCGCTTAACATTGCATAATAAAACATACTATATAATTTCTTTTATTTTTCTAACAATTTCTGCAGGAGTAAAGTGCGCCTTAATAAGAAAATCAACAGCTCCTAAGTTCAACCCTCTTTCTACTTCACTTTTCTGACCCAAGTTAGAAAGAATTATAATCGGAACCTCAGCCACTTCTGGGTCTTTCTTTACTCTTTCAAGAACTTCAAATCCATCAATCCCTGGTAGTATTAAATCAAGCAAAACAATATCTGGCTTAACTTCTTTTATCTTTTCTTCTCCTTTCTCTCCATCTATTGCTTGATAAACATCGTACCCTTCTTTTTCTAATTTACGAGATATCATCTCGCGAAGAAATTTGTCGTCCTCAACGACTAAAATTTTAGTCATAATAGATTATTTATTAAACTCTTAATTTTAATTTATTACTCTTCACTTGTTCCAAGTTGTTGTTTAACTTTGTTTATTACTTCTTGTGGATCAAACTCTGTTTTAACAATCCAATCTCTGGCTCCTAATTTTTGAGCACGATCAATTTCTACTGGTTGCCCTGAATTAGAAACAACAATAACTGGAATGTCAGAGATGTTTTCGTCTTTCTGCATCGCTTCTAGGACATCAAATCCTCCCATCTTTGGCATAATAATATCAAGAAGAATAAGGTCAAAACTTGTCTCTCTTATCTTTCTAATCCCTTGCTCTCCGTCCTCAGCAACATCAACTTCATATCCTTCATTTTCAAGCTTCTTTTGAAGTAGATTACGAAGAATTTCTTCATCTTCTACTATAATAATTTTTTTCATATATTTAAAATTTTAAATAATAATTTTATAAAACAATTTTATACCCATTAAAAAACAATGTCAAGAAATTATTTATTTTGCTACTGGAATGGTGAAGAAAAAAGTGCTTCCTTCTCCTTCTTTAGAGTCAAACCCTATCTCTCCTTTGTGGGCTTCTATAATATTTTTTGATATAAAAAGCCCCAATCCAGATCCTTCCGTATCCATTCTCTGAACATTTTCTCCACGAACAAACTTGTTAAACATCTTTCTTTTTTCTTCTTCTGGAATTCCAACTCCGGTATCTGAAATTGAAACTCTTATCTTTCCCTCTTTTAGTTCTTCTAACTTTAAACTGATCTCGCCTTGTTTCGTGTACTTAAGGGCGTTGTCAAGAAAGTTTTGCACAACAACCGTCAACTTCTCTTCATCTGCTTTCACAAAAGAAACTTCTTCTTCTGGCTGAGTTAAAGAAAACTTTATTCCTTTTTTTTCAATCTCTTCTTTGTGTTCTTTAAGTGATGCTTCAATAACTTTCTTCATATCAACATTTTTTGGCTCGTAAACATATCTTCCTTCTTCAATTCTTGTGACATTTAAAAGATCGTTTACCAAAGAAACCATTCTGTTGTTTGCCTCGCTTGCTTTTTTTATAAACTCCACGATCTCTTCAGGGAGATTCGCTTCCTCTTTCTCTTCTAAGACAGTTTCTAATGTCCATTTTATTCCAGCAAGAGGAGTCCTTAGTTGATGAGCTGCCAAAGAAACAAATTCTGTTTTTACTTTTTCAATATTTTTTTCTCTTGTTATGTCGTGAACATCAACAAGAACACCAATCATCTCATTATTTTGAATAATTGGGATAGATGTCACTTCAACAAAAACATCTTTTACTAAACAAGCTTCTTTTCGAAAAACCTCCCTTCCTTCTTCTTCCTCAATGCTTTCAAAAACAACTTTAAGACCATCATCTTTCTCTTTCAGCTCCGAAAAACTTTTTCCGATATTCTCTGATGCTTTTATATTAAAAACTCTTTCTGCTTCTGGGTTTATAATCTCTGCTCTTCGGTTGTTGTTAAAAAAGAAAAGAGCATCAGCAAAGTTATCAACTATTGCCAATGTTTTTTCTTTTTCTTCTTGAGCTTTAAGAGACGCCTGTTCTAAGTCCTCAGCAAGATTAAGAAGTGCTGTTCTGCTTTTTTCTTCGGTGTCTGCTTTTCTTTCAAGTTCCTTTGTTCTTTCTTCAAGAATCTTTGTTCTCTCTTTTACTTTTTCTTCTAATGTTTGCGCTGTTTCTCTTAACTGTCTTGTTCTTGCGTTAACTTTTATCTCTAAGATCCTTTCTGACTCTTGAAGTTTTTCTTTTGCTTTTTCAAGCTCTTCGGTTCTTTCTTTAATTCTTCTTTCAAGCTCTTGTTCAAATCTTTTTGATTCTGTTATGTCACTGATTGTTAAAAAATAACCATCAAACTCATTCTTATCATTAGTAGTAGCAAGAACAGAGATACTAACCGGAAGTTCTTTTCCTTGTTTAGTGATAACAACCCCTTCGGTTTCAACAGTATTTCTTTTGCTAATTGCCCTGATTACAAAATTTTCTATCTTTCCTTTGTCTTTAAACAAAAAATAAATCGGGCGATTAATAAGCTCAACTTCTTGATATCCAGTTGTTGTTTGAAAAATCTGACTACAAACAACAATATAATCTAAAGAGTTTACTTTACAAAAAGCAAGAGGAAGAAAAAATGTTAGTTCTTGCAGATAGTTCTGTAATCTTTCAACTTCTTTTTCTGTTTTCTTTTCATCACCTTCTTCCTTGTTTTTATTTTTAAAAAAAGTATCTTTGTTCATTTTTTTACTTTCTGTCTTCATTCTAAGTAAAAATAAATGAAAGTCAAATAAGAGTAAAGAAATAAAAAAACAAACCTCGTTAAAGGTTTGTTTTTTAGAAGAGTTACTCTTCTGCTTTTGTCGGGGTACCCGGACTCGAACCGAGACTACATGCTCCCAAAGCAAGCGTGCTGCCATTACACCATACCCCGAGTTTGCGTTTAACTTAATAATCAGTTTTATCCCTATCTACTACTGTCACTCCCGCGAAGGAGAGAATCAAGTCAAGAAATTTCAAATTTCAAATTTCAAATTTCAATTGAATGACCAAATGAACAAATGACTAAATTTTAAAACAACTTACTCATAGCTTTGTGATTATATGTTTTAAAATTTAAACATTTAGAAATTTGAAATTGATTTGAAATTTGAAATTT
>CAZKZM010000041.1:0-3408 GCA_964557305.1 uncultured Candidatus Saccharibacteria bacterium
CTGTCTATGACCCACTCAAATATCCCTTCTCCGTTCTCATTTAGTACTCTGTAGGCAAGTATTTCTGCTTCGGGGGCAACTCCATTCAAAGTTCCTTTTCCTGCTGAAATTGACGCTACATGAGTTCCGTGTCCGTTTTCATCTATCGGATCATCATCAGGAGGTTTTATTTTTCCTTCTACACAACCAGTACCAACTTCATTAAACTCTTCACAAGTGACAAAGTCATAACCACCAACCACTTTATATCCCTCTCCAAAACCACCTCCCAAATCAGAGTGAGTATAATCAACTCCTGTATCAATAATTGCAATTTTTATTCCACTTCCATCTAAGCAAGGTTCTTCTGATTCTGTGCAGTCATTTCCATACTGATCTAACTTTCCCGCTTCAACCCCTCCTTGTATCAGAGGAACAGAATCAACAAGAAGCATCTTAACTTTCTTGCTTTCTGAAAATAAATCGTTGTCTTCTTGAACTTCTACAGTATAGTTTTCTTGTGCTACTTCTCCATTCAAAAAAACAAAAGTTGTTTTGATCTTTCAGTTATTTTTTTCATATTTAGTAATTTTATACTAAAACAGAAAAATAGCAATTTGAAACTGCTATAAAAGTTATAATAAATATAACAATTATAACTGCTATATCGGTTATATGGATTTTCACTTGCAACAACGGGGATGTTTGTCATTCTGAGGCGTTTAGCCGAAGAATCTCATCAGCGATTCATTCATGAGATTCTTCGCTTCGCTCAGAATGACATATTCCCCACTGTCATTCCCGTGTGCCCCATTGTCACTCCCGTGTGCCTCATTGTCATTCCCGTGAAAACGGGAATCTATCGCAATGGCAGAATTTTTATTGTTTTTTTATTTTTTTTATTGCTGATGAAAGAAAGAAAAATAGTGATGATAGAAGGATTATCAATAAAATAATAACTGCCCCCGTGTGCTGTTCTGCTTGTGGAGAAAAGACGAGGATGTTGTAAATTGCGTGGATAATTATTGCGACTAACAAGCCAAGAAAAATAAATCGTTTTTTTGATTTTTTGAAAGCAAGAAAAAGGAAGATCCCTAAAATCCCAGAAATAAGAGCGTGGATAAGAGTTGCACTTAAGAAACGGAAAAATGCTACATTTACCATTTCTAAAACTGTTTCAAGAGAAAACAAGTAGATTGCATTTTCAACAGCAGCAAATCCTAAAGCGATTGTTATCATATAGATAACAAAATCAACTGGCTCATCAACTTCTTTTGTTCTTTTTGCCGTAAAAAAGAACGCCCAGTACTTTAAAACTTCTTCAGTCCCTGCGAAAATTAAGAGAACGGGAATGGTTAGGTATGAAAAGAAGTCAGAGTAATCAATCAGCCACAACTGAATAAATAGAGTGATAACCGTTGCTAATCCCCCACCAAGAAAAGCAAAAAAAAGAACCTTTTTAGGTTCTGGGTTATCATCTTTTCCAAGAAAGTAAAACAACCATATCAAACTGGGAACCAAAGCAAAAACTAAAAGTGCAAAGTAAATCATTTTTTTATAAAAGAAAATAATAATATATATCTTTTGTTCATAACTAATAATAATCTATTTATAAAAAAATGCCAAAGGGGTGACCTTTGGCATTTTTTTGTTTTTAAGAGTTGTTAAAGCTCTAAACCTTCTTCAAATCCGTATTCTGCAAGAAGTTCGTATATTTCTATATAGTTATCAGGAGCAGTTATTTCAAGATTTTTGTTTAAATCATCAATGGAAAAAGATAGGTCAAAAAGTGTTAAAAGAGTAGAATATGTCTCATCCATATCGTAATCTAAGCAAAATTCTATTTTTCTGACATAATCTCCGTCAGTCCAGATATCAAGAGTAAGCTCATAAGTAATTCCCGCTTCTGCAATTTCAGATTCTCGCCACTTGTCATTCCCGCCCCGCACCATTCGGAGCAGGGTTTTTTGGTTTTTAAACATAAAAATAATCTTTGAGTTTATCCTCTGGAACATAACGAGAGCTTTGTCTAAAAATCGCAAGCAAAGTTCCTTTGTCCAGCTCTTTGTGTGCTGGAATTATCATAACCTGTTTGTTGTTATCAATTATCCTAACTAATTTAACATGACTTCCCTTTTGGGAAGCCACAACAAATCCAAGTTTTGAAAATATTTTAACTAAATCTTTATAAGAAAGATTTTTTAATTTAGGCATTTTGAGCAAGTTCAAAGTTCACTAATGCAGAAGGATTATCAGAAATGCCAAAATCCGCAAGATTTTCACTTTCCATATAAAGTTTAAATGCCTCTTCAAGATTTTTCACAGTTTCATCAATTGTTTTTCCTTGAGTGACAATAGGCAGATCCATCCCTTCCCCCACATAATACTTTTCGCCTTTATAGATCTTAAATTGAATTACTTTTCTCATATAAAGATATTTTAATTAAAAACAGCAAGTATGTCAAATTTTTGAAATGCAATAGTTAGGGGTGATTAGAAAGATTCCCGCTACCTGCCATTCCCGCCCATCTCACTGTCATTCCCGCCCATCTTCACTGTCATTCCCGCGGAGGCGGGAATCTCTACTTGCCATAGCGGCTATATCATTATAATTATTATAACCGTTATAAGCATTATAACTGTTATAACCAAAAACCCTGCTTGGTTTGGCAGGGTTTTTGGTTTCTTTTGCTTGTTGTTTTACTCTTCTTCGTCTTCGGTTTCTTCTTCATCAACTTCTTCATCTTCTTCAATATCTTCTTCTTCATAATCAGAAAGATCATCTGCAATGCTTCTCATTAAATCTCGCTTTAACTCTTGGGTTTCTTGTATTACAACTTCTCGGAGATCTTGATGGTCACCTAATAACTCTTGTATATTTTCTCTAAACCCTTGAACTACTTCTCTTACTGACTCGGCTTCTTCAATGTAATACTCGTTAGAAAGTTGATTAGCGACTTCTTCTTCCATCTCTTCTATGTGACTGTAAAAATCTTCTAATGCTTCCTCAGTCGCAGTGCTTAAATCTTCTTCTGAGAATCTTTCCATAATATTTTCAATGGCAGTCGTGGCATTTCCAAGATAATTAAAGTATCTCTCAGATAATCTTGTGTTCATATCTTCTATTCTTTCTTGGAACTGAGTAAATCTTTCTTGAACAACTTCTTCAGAAAATTGTGTAGCAATTATTTCTTGAAACTGAGCTCTTTTTTGTTCAATATCTGCTGATCTCTCTTGAATTCTTTGTTGTACTTTGTTTCTTACCTGCTCTGTTGCATTTTCAGTTGCAGTAAGTGCTCTATCAGCAAAACTACTTGCTGTAGAACCATTAAAAGCATGAACACTACCAACAAGGGGAATAAAAAGTGTAAACAAAAAGATTGTTTTTAAAAGTTTATTTTTCATATTTTTTTATTAATTATTAATGTT
>CAZKZM010000042.1:0-5549 GCA_964557305.1 uncultured Candidatus Saccharibacteria bacterium
GGATATCGGCTCTGGAAAAGTAGACGAAGAAGAGATGCAAGGGATCCCCCACTACCTCCTTGATGTTGCTGATCCAAACACAAGATTTTCTGCTTCTGATTTCAAAAAACAAGGAGAAGAAGCAATCCAAAAAATTCAAAAAGAAGGAAAACTACCAGTTGTCTGTGGTGGAACTGCTTTTTATATAAGAGTACTAATGGGAGAAGTGGTTGTTCCTGAAGTTTCTCCTGATTGGAAGTTGAGAGAGAAACTTGATAAAAAAACTCTTGAAGAGCTTTATCAAGAACTTGAAAAAGTTGACCCTGAAAGAGCAAAAAATATTGATTCCAAGAATAAAGTAAGATTAATCAGAGCTTTAGAGATTGTTTTAAAAACAAAAAAACCCGTTCCAGTGGCAGAGAAGCAAGATAAATACGATGCTTTGTATATAGGAATAGAAGTAGATCAGAAAGAGTTAGAAAAAAGAATAGAAAAAAGATTAGATAACAGAATAAAACAAGGGATGATTCAAGAAGTTGAAAAATTAAAAAAAGATGGTGTTTCTTGGGAACGACTTGAAGAGTTCGGCTTAGAGTACCGCTGGGTTGCCCGCTACCTACAAGGAAAGATAAACAAAGAAAAGATGAGAGAACTACTACTTACTGATATAAAAAAATTCAGCAAAAGACAACGAACCTCGTGGAGAGGAGATGAAAAAATACACTGGATAAAAACATACAAACAAGCAGAAAAACTAACAAAAAATTTCCTAAAATAAGGGAATAAAAAGAGGGGGCTTGCTTATAAGCCCCCTTTTTTGGTGTTCCGGCGTTCACTCCTTTTTGAAAATTATTTTCTGACGATCACCATCAACGATGGCAATCCTGTTGAAGTTTCGACATATCTCATCGACCTCCTCTACCGGAGTTTCAAAGGGGAGTTCTTTCTTCTCAAAAAGAAAAACGATTGACTCAATCGTCTCTTGAACTTCCCTCTTTTTCCACAGAAGGGAGAGCGGAGAAAAAAGAAATATCCACTTCGGAACGAAGGCGATCACTCCAGGACTTTGGATTGTTCCATCAAAAGCATACAGCAATCCTGAAACAAACCAAGCGCCAAAAAGAATTGAAGAAAAAACACCAATAATGAACAACGTGAAAAGAACTAACCTCATAACAATCCTCCTTTTTGTTTTTGTTTAATATATATTATATAAACAATAACTACATTTGTCAACAATAAACCCCCATTTTTACACCCCTGGGGTGTAAAAATGGGGGTATTGCTGGGCAGAAATAGAGATTATTTTAGTTCTTCTTTTAGGATTTTGTTTGCTTGGCTTGGGGATGCTTTTCCTTTTGTTTTTTTCATTATCTGCCCTATCAAGAACTGCAGTATCCCCTCTTTTCCACTTTTATACTCTTTAACAGCGTCTGGGTTTTCTTTGATAACTTCTATGACAATTTTTTTTATTTCATTGCTGTCACTTATTTCTGACAATCCTTTTTCTTGGATTACAACAGACGCTTCTTTTCCGCTCTCAAACATCTCTTTTAAAACAGTTTTTGCAATCTTGCTTGATATTTTTTTATCATATACAAGAGTAATAAATTCAGAAAATTTTAAAGGATTTATTTTTATTTCTTTAATTGGTGTTCCGTTAAGCATTCCGAGGATCTCGCTGAAAAGAAAATTTTTGGTAATCTTTCCAACTTCTTTTTTTTCTTTATCTTCATTGTTTTTTTTCAAAACCAAATCAACTGTTTCTTGAAAGTAATCTGCTACTTCTTGATTTTCAATAAAGATCTCTACCTCGTTGTCTTTATCAACTCCGTAATCGTCCTTGAAGCGTTCTCTCTTCTCTTTTGGTAGTTCTGTCTCAATTTTTATTTCATCTTTCTTGAAAGGGCTTTTATTCAAGAACAAAGGAGGAAGATCTGGCTCTGGAAAGTATCGGTAATCATGTGCGTTTTCTTTTGCTCTTTGTGAAAATGTTTTTTCTTTCTGATCATGCCACCCTCTCGTTTCTTGAACAACTGACTCTCCCCTTTCAAGAACTTCTCTTTGTCTTTTTATCTCATACTCTGTTGCGTTGTAAACCGTACGAAAAGAGTTAAGATTTTTAATCTCTACTTTCGTCCCAAAATCTCCGTTTTCTTTACAAAGTGAGATATTAACTTCAACTCTCATCTGTCCTTGATCCATATTTGCTTCTGAAATCTGAAGATAGCGAAGAATCAACTGCAACTCTTTTCCAAAGTCACGAGCTTCTTCAGCACTTCTTATGTCTGGCTCTGTCACAAGCTCCATTAAAGGAACTCCAGAACGGTTAAAATCAATGAGAGATTCTTTTTCTTTCTCGTTGTGAACAATTCTTCCAGTATCTTCCTCAAGGTGAATGCGGTTAATTCTTATCTTTCGCTGTTTTATCTCTAAATAACCATCATAGCAAAAAGGTTTCTCATCTTGTGATATCTGATATCCTTTTGGAAGATCTGGATAAAAATAATTTTTCCGATCAAAACGAGATTCATCTCTCAAGCTACAATTCAATGCCTTTCCTGCCTTCAAAACTTTCATAACTGCTTCTTTGTTTATAACTGGAAATGTTCCAGGATGCCCTAAGCAGACAGGACAAACATAAGAGTTTGGCTTTCCTGCCTCAGGGTTGTTAGGGCAAGAACAAAACATTTTTGAGCTTGTCTTCAGCTGTGCATGAATTTCTAATCCTATTATAGGAGTATATATTGGGGTGGACATGGGGATTTGAGTTTAGTTATTTTTTTCTTGTTCTGCTATCTCTACTCCGGAACTACTTCCAATAATATCAGCTCCTGCTTCTGCCATTTTTTTTGCTTGTTCGTAGTTGCTTATGTTTCCTGATGCTTTTATTAAAAGTCCTGGAGCGTTCTCTCTCATCATCTGAAGATGTCTTGCTTTTTCTTCTGTTTCTCTTCCTTCAAGAGGATCTTTTGAGGTTGCGGTTTTAACACATATCGCTCCTGCTTCTTTAACTATCTCTGATGTTTTCTTTATCTCTTCATCAGTAAGATAACCAGAACCAATAATTACTTTTGTTGGGGCGATACTACAAACTGCTTTTAAATCATCTAAAACTTTTTCATATCTGTCGTGCTTTACATCAACAATATTAACAACAATATCTATCTCGTCTGCTCCGTCTTCTTTTATTTTTTTACACATCTCAACTCTTTCTTCTGTTGAACTCAACCCCATTGGAGGATCAACAAGAATAACGGTCTTAACATCTGTCCCTTGCAACTCTTCAGAAACAACTTTCGTCCACTCAGGATTAACACAAACCCCATGAAATCCATAAGTTCTTGCTTCTTCACAAGTTTTTTTTATGTCTTCAATGGTTGCGTCTTTTTTAATATTTGTATGATCAATTTTTTCTGTAACAGACATATATTTTTTAAGTTAAATTATTAAAGACGATGATTATATTTTAATACTAAAAGAGTTGTTTTGCAATATATGCAGATAAGCACCAAATTCAAAATTACAAATCCTAAATAAGCACCAATAACCAAAATTCAAAATTCAAAACAACTGGATTCCCGCCGGAGTATAACCCTGCTCCGAATGGTGCAGGGCGGGAATGACAGGGGAGAGCGGGAATGACAATGTATCGTCATTCTGAGTGAAACGAAGAATCCCACTTATTAAATACTAAATTCTAAGTACGAAATCCTAAACAAATTATAAATACTAAATTCAAAACAGCAGATTCCCGCCTTCGCGGGAATGACAGGAAAGACGCGGGAATGACAGGGGGGAATCCAGTTTGTGATTTTGAACATTGCAATTTTACTAATAAGTAATATTAACAAAAAAGGGCTCTATAATCAAGAGCCCTTTTTCCTCCTTGAAGTTATGATTTGTACTATATTTTTCTTTCCGGAAAAGGATTTTTCTTTATGGTACTCATATCTCTTCCGCAGTACCTTCCACCCTCTCCGCACTTTCCGGTTGAAACACAGTTTGGTGCCATCGCTTTTGCAAGGGGGTGATCTTGAAGTTGTTTTTGTAAAGAACGGGCAACTTCATATATCTCTTCTTGCGCACACCAGCACAACCGCTTTGAAAGCTCGTGAACCACCGCATTGTAAGAACCTTTTTTGCGATACTTCACTACAGCTCCGTAAGGCGCAAGAACAAGCATCAAACTTTCTGGAAGTTTGCTTCGGAGAGACAGCCACTCTTTAAAAATGTCTTCTCCTTCCTTCTCTAATCCCAGCTCGTTGAGAACGGGGGGAAGATAAAATCTTCCAGTAAAATTTGGTCTGCTTCTTCTCACTGTTCGGTGCCTCTGGTCTTGTCCCATAGTGGCAACTGAGATCTCCACCTCTGTTTCAATATCTAAAACATTGTTGTCCATCAGGTGTGGAGAAAAATGAGCGAGATCAACCGGATGCATCTCTTCTGAATTCGGTAAAGAAAAATTATCAACCTCTCCTTTGTTTATCAATTTCGTTTTTGGTTTTTTCGAAACTCCGTTAAATCCGTCACACCACTCAACCGTCCTTAAAGAGTTTTTAGCTTCTCTTCTTTGGAAAGCGAACTCAAGTTCCGGCCACTTCTCTAAAACAATATCAACCATTTTTTGAGTAGTGGCGATCACTCCCGGAGACCATGCTGAACGGTACATTCCTGCCAGGGCAGAAAGATTAACGGTGTACTCTAACGCTGTCGGAAAAACAACCGGAATAAACATCCTCAACTGCTCTTGAGCAATTTTCGGAGCATTCTTTTCAATGTAAGAATCAGAAGCGTTTGGTCGCTCTTCCTTAATCAACCTTTCCACCTCTTTCACCGCCCGATCAATATTTGATCGGTAAGTAGCTATCGCCTTCTTGATGTACTCTAAGGCGATCTCACTTTCTGTTTCAAGCCAGTACTCTTCAATGTAATTCTGAATCATATCAAAATCAGGATTACTGAACATCTTTCCACAAAAACGGCCAGAGCGTTGACTGGTATTGTAGAAAGGACTCGCCAAGTGTAAACCGAACGTCACATCACCGATCGCAACATCTTCTATTAGAAATGTACAGTAAAAGTGTTGAAAGGTTGTGTGATGTCCTGTCTTCCAAAGGTTGTTTTCAATGTCAATTGTTTTTCCCCACTCTGGTGCAGTGTCTTGGTAGCAGACCTTTGCTGCGTGGGAGATTGACTCCAACGGACCATACTTTGGATAGTTAACTAATTTTACTTTAATCATAGCTCTAAAACTTTTTTAACTTTGTTGTGTATCTCTTCGCGTGATAAAAGTTTTTCATCCTTCATGCAGTCAATGAGAATAAAATCATCAGGGTTTTCTTTTGAAAGTTGAACATAAGCATCTAAGCTGTTTTTCAAGTGTTCTTTGTCTTCTTCGTGAATATCTCTCTTTTTTCCTTTCAAGTAAAGATTCTTTTTTGCTTTTTTTATCTTGTCTGTTATTTTTGAAGAAAGCTGATAAGAAACCTCCGGAGAAGCTTTCAAAATTAAAGTTATATCTGGCTTCGGTATCTGAAAAATATCATACTCAAGATTATAAAGCCACT
>CAZKZM010000043.1:0-2432 GCA_964557305.1 uncultured Candidatus Saccharibacteria bacterium
TTGTAAAAAAGTATCCCTCCTGGTTTTTCTCTGATTTTGGGATGTGTGTCATCAATGACAATCGCTCCCATCTTCAGATAATCAACATAGGGAGAAAAATCCGACCCCTTTGCAGTTAGGACGATGACAATATCCGCATCCCTTACCGCATCCTTGTTGTCATATTTTCCGTTAATGTCAACGCCAATAGGACAACAACCCTCTTCTTCTAAAGAAGTAAGGAGAAGTTTTCCTACATAACCGACGCCAACTATCACAATTTTTGCTTTTTTAAGATCAATGTCGTTAAAAAAAGCAGCTTTAGTGAGTGTTTCCATCACGGAAAATACCGTCCCCTTATTACCCTGAACAATGGGATTTCCAACGGTAATTCCTTTCCGAGAAACGATTCCCGGAAGTTGTCCAGCAAGAGCAATTGCTTTTGCCTTGGTGAGATTTTTTATCTTCACCATCCGCTGGACAACTTTTTCTGACACATCGGCTCCGTTCTTGAAGTCGTGAACAGTGTTCGGAACAACAAGAACCAGTCCTCCGCCAGAAATAAACCCTCCGATAGTTGGCTTTTTTGAAAAAAGCCAAGATTTCGCCAACCACCGTGGACAGTACCCGTCAAGATCACTATCCGTTCCAGGATAAACAAGGAAAAGATATTTGAATAAACGAAAAGGCCTTAGGACAAAAAGAATTATCCAGATAGGCCACCTAAACAACAAATTAAGGGTTAGGAAACCCACATAACGGACAATCTTCATCCTATCACCTCCTTATATGGTATATGGTCAATATTTTAAAAAGAGCTTACTTATTTCTTATATTATATATAAAAATAATAATCTTGTCAATTAAAAAACCCCTGTGCACCCCGAGGGTGCACAAGAGCCCGTATTTACAACCGTTTTTACACCCCTGGGGTGTAAAAATCGGGGGGGTTATATTGGGAGTTTTATGTAGAATGAGGAACCCTTTCCTTTTCCTTCTGATTCTGCCCACACTTTTCCTTTGTGGAGTTCTGTGAACTGGCGAGCAATGTATAGTCCTAATCCTGCTCCTTGTATCCAGTATTTTTTTCCGGCTCCTCCTCTTGAAAATGTTTCAAATAGTTTTTCTAACTCTTCTTGGTTCATTCCGTCTCCGGTGTCTTTTATGCTTATAACTACTCCGTCTTCTTCTTGATGTAAGTAAACTTCAACCGAACCATCATTAGTATATTTTATGGCATTGTCAATAAAATTAATTAAAATGTTTTCTACTTTTGAGACATCAATATTTATCTTTGGAATTTGTTTTTCTGGCTCGTGAAAGATCATTTTCAATCCTTTTTCTTTAGCAGATGGCATTAACTTCTCTACTACATCTTTGATTACTTTTGTGATATCTGCTTTTTCTTTACTTATTTCAACCCTTCCTGACTGAATACGAGAAGCGTTCAAAACATCATTTACAAGACCGATTAGTCGTTCATTGGCCTCATAAACATCATTTAAAATTTTTGCCTTTTTTTCTGGTTCTTTATCATAAACACCTTCATTAACCATCGAAAGATGTCCTTTTATAACGCTAAGTGGAGTCCTTAACTGATGCGAAACAATAGAGATAAACTCGGTCTTCATCTTATCTATCCTTTGCAACTTTTTATATGCGGTCTGCAACTCCCCAACCTGCTCTTCAACCTTCTTCTCCAAATTTTCAGACAAATCCTGAACCTCAGAGTGTAGTTTTGCATTATAAAGAGCTATCGATGCTTGGTTGGCAAGATTAGTTAAAAGATCAATGTCTTGCTTAAAGTAAGGATCTCCAGATATTTTTTCTCCCAAAACAATTATTCCTACTATCTTCCTATCAAGCGTAAGAGGAAGACAGATGTTTGCTTCAATTCTAAGCATATCTTTTTGAAGTTCTTTTATTTTTTTTGCTATATTTTTATCTTCAGTTTCTTTCAAAAGAAGGGAAAGCTCTTCATAAACAAGTGGTTTTTTTGTTTTTTCTAAATATTCTGTTAGAAAATTATCCTTTACAAGAGATATTCCATTATTTACATTAAATCCAATATTTCTTTGAATGTAGTACTTTTCTTCTTTTTTGTCCTTTAAAAGTATCACCGCTCTGTCAAGCTTCATTACTTCTACTAAAGTGTTAATTATTAAAATTGAAAGTTTTTCTATGTCAAGAATGGTTGTTAGTTTTTCTCCAAGTTCAGTTAATACTTTCTGATAATTATAAAAAGAATAATAAAAATATTTTGCACAAAGTTTTTTGAAAAAATTAACAATTGGCTGAAATATAAAAACACTTATAATAATAATCAAAGAAATAAGAATTTTTTGATGAACAAAAGAAAATGTCTTTTCGATTATAAAAAACAGAATAATACCCAGAAAAACAATAGAAAAAAGGGAAAGAAAATAAATAACTCCTCTCGTAAAAGCAAGTCT
>CAZKZM010000044.1:0-3604 GCA_964557305.1 uncultured Candidatus Saccharibacteria bacterium
AAAAAAAATTGCAAATAAATATAATTTTATAGTTCGTGAGAAGTGAATTTTAACCAGTAGTTGTGAGTGGAGCTGGAGTGTGGCAATCCTGTTAAAAAATTTCAAATTTCAAATTTCAAATTTCAATTGAATGACTAAATGATTTAATTTTAAATTTTAAAACAACAATGTTTATTGTCATTCCCGCGAAAGCGGGAATCCAGTTGTTTTGAGTTTTGAATTTTTGTCATTGGGATTTTGGATTTGTTTAGGATTTAGATATTAGAATTTAGGATTTATTGTAATAATTATATCTTTTATAACTACTATAACTGTTATACTGGATTCCCGTTTTCACGGGAATGACAGTCAAAAGTCACATGTCAAAGGTCAATTGTCAATTACAGTTTTGACTTTTGACTTTTGCGTTTTGAGTTTTTCATTGTCTTTTTGTTTGATATAAATTATAATCTAATTTGAAATGAGTAATTTAGATAAAAAAAGAATTCTTACAGGAGATAGGCCAACAGGGAAGTTGCATATTGGTCATTTTTGTGGTTCATTGAAAAACAGAGTTTTACTTCAAGAAGAGTATGATACTTATATTATGATAGCCGATGTCCAAGCACTAACTGATAACTTTAAAGATCCTCAAAAAGTAAGAAAAAATGTCTACGAGGTTGCGATGGATAATCTTGCGGTTGGAGTTGATCCTGAAAAAGCAACAATATTTATCCAATCACTTGTTCCTGAAATAGCAGAGTTAACTGTTTTTTACTCAAACTTGGTTACTATTTCTCGGTTAAAAAGAAATCCAACGGTAAAAGAAGAGATTGAAAGTAAAAAAGGACTGTTTAAAGGTGATGTCACATTTGGGTTTTTAGGATATCCAGTTAGTCAGACAGCGGATATAACAGCGTTTCAAGCAGATCTTGTTCCGGTTGGAGAAGATCAGTTGCCGATGGTGGAACAAGCAAGAGAGATTGCAAGAAAGTTTAATAGTATTTACGGAGAAACCTTGAAGATTCCAGAAGCAAAAGTTGGAGAACTTCCTCGGGTTCTTGGCCTAGACGGAAGAAAAATGAGCAAAAGCTTTGGAAATGCGATTAACTTGGATGATAGCGCTGATGAGATTGAAAAGAAAGTGAAGAAGGCGGTGACTGATGATAGTGGAGCAGAAAATCTTTTAAGAATATTAGAGCAGTTTTCAGACGATCAAGAAGTAGTGCTTGATTTCAAAAAACAGTTCAAAGAAAAAACAATAAAGTACTCAGAGTTAAAACCAGTTGTCAGTAGCGCAGTAATTGAAAAGTTAAAACCAGTGAAAGAGAAAAGAAGGTATTATGAAGAAAACCCAAAAGAGTTGGATGATGTTCTTCTTCGTGGAACAGAGAAAGCAAGGGTTGTCGCAAAAGAAACGATGAGAAAAGTAAAAGAAAAAATGTTTATTAATTACTTCTAACATAATATTGTTTTTTTATTGCAACCACTTCAGTGTGGTTTTTTTGTTTGCTTTCTTGATTGTTAAATTATTATTTTTATATATGTCTTTCTTATTTTTAAATCAAATTTTTATTCTTTTAATAAATGTCTTTGCCTTATCAATAGGTGTTTTTGTTTATAGAAATAATTCCGAAAAAAAGATTAATGATATCTTGGGAATGATGGTTGTCTTTATCTTGTTTTGGATTGATTTTTCATATGTTGCAAGGTTAATAAGTGATGATAATAGTGCTTTTTCTTTGCTCTTTTTTAAGATTGCATGGATTGCAATGCCTTTACTTTTTGCGTCTTTATATTTTTTAACAATAAACCTTCTTGAAAAAGACAAGAATTATAAAATCTTAAGTAAGGCAGTTATCTTTACCAGTTTTTTGTCAGCTTTTATGGTTGGTTATAATAGCTTAGTGATTAAAAGCACAAAACTTACTGGATCTAATATAATAATAGATTACGGAAAAGGGATTAATTTTTTTCTTTTCTTTATAACTTTCATAATGGGAGCAACTCTTTATGTTTTTTTTAAAGAATACTTTAAAGTATCTTCTTCACTTAAAACAAAACTGCAGTATCTTTTACTTGGAATAACATTTTTTTACTCTGCAAACTTCTCATTTAATATTATTATTCCGATGTTTTTTGATGTTACTCGTTTTTGTTGGATAGGGGATTACTCGGTAATAATTCTTTTAACTTTTATCGCATACGCGATTATTAAAAAGAATCTTTTTGACATAAAAGTAGTACTGACCTCTGTTTTTGTTATCTTGATCGCCTCTCTTTTGTTTTTAGATGTTATTTTTTCTGCAGAAGATTTATGGCAGATGGCAGTTAAAGGAGTTATTTTGTTGATTTTTCTTGTTTTTGGATGGCAACTTGTAAAAAGTGTTATAATAGAGATAAAACAAAGAAAAAAATTAGAAGAAGCATATGAAAAGCTTCAACAGTTAGATCAAGCGAAAACTGAGTTTATGGCTATTGTTTCTCACCAACTAAGAACTCCTCTTAGTATAATCAAAGGACATCTTTCAATGGTTGACGAGGGTGTTTATGATGAAAGACCAAGAAAAAGAAAGAAGGTTTTAAGAGATGTTTTCAAAGCTAACGAGCGATTGATAAATCTTGTTAATGATGTTTTAAGTGCATCTTGGATTCAATCAGGGAAGATAAAAATAATAAAAGAAGAGTGTGATATTGTTAAAATTATTGATAGCGTTGTAAAAAAAGTAAAAAGAAGAACGAAAGAAAAGCAGATAAAGATCTTTTTTCACAAGCCAAAGAAAAATATTTTAATAAAAGTAGATGTTTTGAAAACAGAAAATTTATTTTTTAATCTTCTTGATAATGCAGTTAAATACACAAACCAAGGAAGAGTAGATGTTTCTATTAAAAATAAAAAAGATTTTATTGAAATTAAAATTAAAGATACTGGAGAGGGGATGACTAAAGAAGAGATAAACAAACTGTTTAAAACATTTTCTCGTGGAGAAGCGGGAAAGAGATACTGGGTACAAGGATCTGGACTTGGTCTTTACATCGCTCGTCAGTTTTCAGAAATGCAAGGAGGAAAGGTCTGGGCAGAATCAGAAGGAAAAGGAAAGGGTTCTCAGTTCTATATAAAAATTCCAAAATGAAACAAAAAAGATTTCAAAAAAAAGTAGAAGATTTCAGATGTGAAAATTGTGGAAAACATATCTCTGGAGATGGATATACAGATCACTGTTGTTTTTGTTTGTGGTCAAAACATGTTGATATCAATCCGGGGGACAGAAGATCAGATTGCAAGGGATTACTTGAACCAGTAGGAGCGGAGATAAAAAAAGATGACTACTTAATTTATTATGTTTGTACAAAATGTGGATTCAAGCACCGAGTAAAAAGTGCAAAAAGTGACAACGAAGAGGAAGTTCAAAAACTACTAAAAACCCCTTTTTAACCCCACAAACAAAAACAAAAAAAAGTACACAAATAGAAGCGATCGCTTCTATTTGTGTACTTTTTTGTTTTTTCTCTTGACTTTTTTTTGAATATGTTTTAGAATATGAGAAGTTAGTCGGAAGTTTATTAAAAATAACATTAATATTAATTATTAAAAAAATATGACGAAAGCACCTATTAATATATT
>CAZKZM010000045.1:0-4272 GCA_964557305.1 uncultured Candidatus Saccharibacteria bacterium
AACGTTCCCGCATCTTTTGAACTTTTAGTTGCGGAATTAAAAGCAATAGGGGTAAGCGTAGAAGTAAAAAAGAAGAAGTAACTATAACCGTTATAGTTATTATAAAATTTATAACAACAACACTGCCATTCCCGCATATCCCACTGTCATTCCCGCGAAGGCGGGAATCCAGTAAAAAACTCAAAACGCAAAAGTCAAAAGTCAAAACTGCAACTAAAAACTATAAAAATTATAAAGGTTATAACAGATATAAATTATATAAAAATAAAAAAAGTTTTTTAAGTTTTGATTTTTGACTTTTGACTTTTGACTTTAAAACATAAGCGTCTATCCGCGTATTAATCTGCGTAAATCAGCGCATTTAAATAATAATAATTATGAGAGTAGAAGATATCATCGCTATCAAAATTAAATTGGCTTCTCCTGAGGACATTTTGAAGTGGTCTTACGGAGAAGTTTTAGAGCCAGAAACCATCAACTACCGCAATCAAAAGCCGGAGAAGGATGGTCTTTTCTGTGAAAAAATATTTGGACCAGAAAAAGATTACAAGTGTTACTGTGGAAAGTATCGCAAAGTTAGATTTAAAGGAACTATTTGCGATCGTTGTGGAGTTGAAGTGACAAAAGCATCTGTTAGAAGAGAAAGAATGGGACACATCAAGTTGGCTTGCCCTATTGCTCATATCTGGTTTTTGCGTGGAATTCCATCAAGAATGGGACTTATTTTAGATATTCCGATGAAAAGATTGGAAGAAGTGGTTTACTTCAGTTCTTACATAATCACTAAGGTTGATGAAGAAAGCAAGAAAAGAGCAGTTAAAGAGATAAACAAAGAACACAAAAAGAAAACAAAAGAAATAAACGAAGAATTTAAAGGAGAAGCGCTTGAAGAAGAGTTAAACAAATTAAAAGAACAGTACGACAAAGTTAAAGAAGAGTTGAAGTCAATTAAACTTCTTAATACTCACTCAGAAGCAGATTATCATCATCTTTCTATGAAGTACGGAGAGATGTTTGAAGCAAAATCAGGAGCAGGAGCTCTTCGTGAAATATTTGAAAAAATTGATGTAGACAAAACAATTGAAGAACTTAAAAAAGAAAAAGAAAAAACAGCATCTGCTGGAAGAAGAAAAAAAGCAATTCAAAGATTAAAAGTTTTTATCAGAATGAAGAAAGCCGGGATTAAGCCAGAGTGGATGTTTGTCACAATTCTTCCTGTTCTTCCTCCAGAGTTAAGACCAATAATTCAACTTGATGGTGGAAGATATGCATCTTCTGATCTGAATGATCTTTACCGAAGAGTGATAAACAGAAACAATCGCTTGAAGTATCTCTTGGAGATAGACGCTCCAGAAGTTATTGTTCGTAATGAGAAAAGAATGCTTCAAGAAGCAGTAGATGCTCTTCTTGATAATCAGATGAGAAAAGGAGTTGTCACTCAAGCATCAACCGGAGGAACACGACTTTTAAAATCTTTGGCAGATATGCTGAAAGGAAAACAAGGAAGATTTCGTCAAAACTTGTTAGGAAAAAGAGTTGACTACTCTGGTCGTTCAGTAATTGTTGTCGGACCCAATTTAGAGCTTGATCAGTGCGGAGTTCCAAAACAGATGGCTCTTGAAATATTTAAGCCGTTTGTTATCTCAAAAATATTAGAACAAAAACTTGCCTACAATGTCCGAGGAGCAGGGCGTTTAATAGAAGAAGGAACTGACGAAGTGTGGGCGATTCTTGAAGAGGTTGTAAAAGGAAAAACAGTTCTTCTGAATCGTGCTCCTACTCTTCACCGTCTCGGAATACAAGCGTTCAGACCAGTTCTTGTTGAAGGATACGCTCTTAGAATTCACCCTTTCGTTTGTGAGGCGTTTAATGCTGACTTTGATGGAGACCAGATGGCAGTTCATCTTCCTCTTTCCGAAAGAGCTCAAGAAGAAACAAAGAAACTAATGCTTTCTTCAAAAAATCTACTGAAACCAGCGACAGGACGCCCAGTTGTTTCTCCTTCCCAAGATATTGTTTTGGGTTGCTACTTTTTAACAATGGAAGAAGACGGAGTAAAAGGAGAAGGAAGTTACTTCTCATCAATTTTTGAAGTTGAAAGTGCGTTAGAGTTTGAAAAGATAGACCTTCATGCGAAAATAAAGATGAGAATTGATGGAAAAGTGATTGAAACAACCGCCGGAAGAGTTATTTTTAACAAAGAGTTGCCAGAAGGAGTTTCTTATCAAAACAAAACAATGAAATCTCGCGATCTGAAAGGATTGGTTGAGATGATAATCAGAGAATATAAAGACCAAAGTCCACACAAGCTTCTTGATAAGATAAAAGATCTTGGTTTTGAGTATGCTACTACATCAGGAATTTCTTGGGGAATGAGTGATATCGTTGTTCCAAAAGAAAAGAAAGGAATTTTAGAAAAAGCACAACAAGAAAAAGAGCAAGTTGAAAAGTACTTCAACAAAGGACTTTTCTCAGAAGAAGAAAGAAAAGAAAAAGTGATTGAGATCTGGTCAAAAGCCAAAAAAGAAGTTGAAGAAAAGATTCCAGGAGCACTTCCTATTGGTGGCTCAGTGTTTATAATCCTTGATTCTGGAGCAAGAGGATCTTGGTCTCAGCCAATTCAGATGTCAGGAATGAAAGGGTTAGTTGTTAATCCGTCAGGAGATATTATAGAACTTCCGATAAAAAGTTCATATCACGAAGGATTTCATCCTCTTGAGTACTTTATTTCCACTCACGGAGCAAGAAAAGGAACCGCTGATACGGCTCTTTGTACGGCACAAGCAGGATATCTTACTCGTCGCCTTATTGATGTTGCTCACGAAGTTATTGTCACTGAAGATGACTGTAAAGACACCGAAGGAATTGAAGTTCTTAGAGAAGATGCTGATGAGATATACCAAAACTTGTTCTTTAAAATTAGTGGAAGAACAGCGTTAGAAGATGTGAAAGTAAAAGGAAAAGTTGTTGTTAAAAAAGGAGAAGTTATTGATGCTGAAAAAGCAAAGATAATAGATGAGGCAAAAATTCCTTCTATTAAAATAAGATCTCCTTTGAAGTGTAAAACCGTTCAAGGAATATGTTCTAAGTGTTACGGATGGGATATGGGATCAAATGAAGTTGCAGAAAAGGGTTTTGCCGCTGGAATTATTGCTGCTCAGGCGATTGGAGAACCGGGAACTCAGCTTACAATGAGAACCTTCCACACTGGAGGAGTTGCAGGAGGAGCTGACATCACATTAGGACTTCCTCGTGTTCAAGAAATTTTTGAAAGAAGAGTTCCAAAAGGAAAAGCAGAGATATCAGATGTTGATGGAAAAGTTGTTGATATAACTGAGAACAGAGTGATCAAAATAAAACCAAGCGACAAAAAAACAAAAAAGAAGACCATTAATTACCAGATAGAACCCAAGAAAGCAATTTATGTTAATGTTGGTGACACTGTAAAGAAAGGAGATTCTCTCTGTGAAGGAAATGTTGATATCAACAAGTTATTTAAACTAAGAAAAGGAGAGTATGCACAAAAGTACATACTGAAAGAGCTTCAAAAAGCATATGTCTCTCAGGGAGTTGATATTCACGATAAACACCTTGAAGTTATTGTAAAGCAGATGCTTTCAAGGGTTAGTATTACTGAACCAGGAGATAGTTCTTTCACTTTAAAAGAAACAGTAGAAAGAAGAGCATTCTTAGCAGTTGAAAAAGAGATAAAAAAGAAGAAAGGAGTTCCTCCAAAAGCCGAAGAAGTTCTTTTGGGAATATCAAAAGTTGCTCTTACAACTGACTCCTTCTTTTCCGCCGCTTCGTTCCAACAAACATCAAAAGTTCTTATTGATGCTTGTCTTGAAGGAAAGGTAGATAATCTGACAGGAATGAAAGAAAATGTAATCATCGGAAAACTAATCCCATCCGGCTCCGCCTTCAAACAATCAAAAAAATAACCCCATGTCCACCCCCGGGGGTGGACAAAAAAATGGGGGGGGTGGTCACCCGGATATGTACACCCAGCCCCCATTTTTACACCCCAGGGGTGTAAAAATGGGGGGTACTCTATATAAAAACTGCTCTGTGGAAACAGAGCAGTTTTTGAGTGAGCGGGCGATGGGACTCGAACCCACTTCACGACCTTGGAAGGGTCGGGTAATAGCCATTATACGACGCCCGCATAAATTTACATTACATATTATAGCAAATTTTCAAAGAAAGAAAAGAGCAAAAAACAAAAAAAACAAACTCCCCGTCATTCTGAGCTCCGCACCATTCGGAGCAGGG
>CAZKZM010000046.1:0-3634 GCA_964557305.1 uncultured Candidatus Saccharibacteria bacterium
TCGCAAACAACCAAAAGGGGCTTCCAAGAAGCCCCTATTTTTTTATAAAACCTGTTTTTATGTCTTACTCTTCTATTCTTTTGGAGAGGTAGTAAGAAAAATATCCCACTCCAAGCATTAATAGTCCGATTACGATAAGAGCGATCGGCCATTCGATGCTATCTATGAAGTGACGATAAGAAACAGTAATAATGTTTATAACAAGCAGAACCGCACCAGAGAAGATAAGAACTTTTTCTGAAAGATAAACTCCCAAAGAAATAACACCAGCAATAAAAAGAAACGCGATCACATCCCAAATTCCTGAGTAAATACCAGCTAAAAAGAAGAAAGGAATAACTATGGCAAATGACCCAAAAAGATAAAGCAGTTTAGAAAAACTTTTGAACAAATCTAATTTTTCTCTGAAAAACCATCCCATTGTAATATATACTAATCCGACCAAAGAAGTAAGAAGTAGATAAATTGTATCACTATCTTTCATTACTACTGCCATCTCGCTAATAAAGCCAAGAGAAAGAATCGCGTACGGAATAGCAGTTAAAGATCCAGCAATTAAGACAAGATAAGGGAACTTGTTGTCATCTTTTCTTCTTCCGTAAAAGTAGAAGATGGAAAATATAATAACAAAAATAATGGAAAAGAACTGGAAAACTCCCCCAAATAAACTAAAAATTCCTGCAAAAAGAAGAGGTGTTGACTTCATACGAAGTGCAAATAATCCAATTCCAGTTAGTGACAAGAAAGCAATAATGTTCCAAAATGATGTATGGTATATCTCTGCAAGAAGAAAGAAAGGACTAGCTATCATTAATCCTCCAACAAAATAAAGGAAAGAAGAAAGTTTTTTTCTTTCTTTTTCCATCTGACTTATTATTTTTTTAGTAACAACCAGATATGACAATCCGATAAGAGATGTTAGATAAGCAAAAACTGCCCCTGGCTCGTTCATAAATGAAGCTAACTTCTCGCTAATAATGTCTAAAGAAACAACAGAGTAAAGAGTTGCTGTTGTAAAGGCAGTTATAAAAAAGATATAGATAGAAGATCTTCTAAACACATTCAGGGTTGTAAACATAACTGCAAGCATCAAAGAAATAATCAGAAATGAAACTGGATTAACGGTAAGAGAAGCTACTTCTTCTATAAGAACGAAACCTCCTGAGAACATAAGCACTGCTGAGAGAACCGCTAACGCTTCTTTCATTATCACCGGTCCGCGAGAAAAACCTTCAAGAAAGGCGATAAAAGAAAAGAGAATCACCCCCAATCCAAGAGTTATTCCCACTCTAAAGAAAGAACCCATAACCTCCCAAAAGCCCCACACAAGAAAGTAAAGTCCAGTCAAAACAATAAGTGCTCCTAAGATGTAAGAAACAGTAGGAACAAGTTTTTGTTTAGAAAAATAACCAGTTCTTGGTTTTTTTTCTTTTTTTAAAGCAGAAAGAAGTTCTTCTTTAGTAAACTCCTCCCCACTTTCTTTTAACTCCCTTAAAAGCTCTTCTTTTGTTTTTCCCATATATTTATTAATTAATTACCCAACCAATTACTTCTAAACTTCTATAATTTGTGTACTGGTTAGTGTTTAGTTTGATTTTTTTATCATCTTTAACGGCATAATATCCACTCTGTCTGTTGCCTCCAAACATCTCTGCAACATCATTTCTTGAATAACTATACTCAACATACACTCCGTCAGGAGATTTTTTCCCTGGATGTAACTTAAACTCTTTTGCTTCTTCATATGTCACTTCTTCTAACTCTTCTTTCTCTGGATCGTAAATATAAAAATCAACATCTTCTTTAGAAGAAACACTATAGTAATTATTATTTTCAATTTTCACTTCATCTATTTCTACTACCCCCTCATCATTTAAAAAAACATATGATTCTTCGTCAGTCATCAAGATCTTGTGATTAACTTCAAAAGCAGGTGTCTTCAAAAGCGTTGCGTAAATAACAACTCCAATAACAAAGATTAGAGGAAGAGCCACTGCAACTATAACTGGTAGGTATTTTTTCATATTACTCATATATATTAAGATTAACTCTTTTAATAAAATAATTATAGTAAACTTTCAAAAAAAGCAAACTCTTCCCCATTTTTACACCCCTGGGGTGTAAAAATGGGGGGTTTATTTTTTTGCTCTTTCTATCATAAACTTAACTGCTTCGTTTTCGTTTCTCGTTAGAAGCTCTTTGTCTGGATGTTTCTTCTGAAAAATACGGAAGATCTCATCGGCAAACGCCTGTCCTATTCCAGAAACTCTTTTGAAGTCAAAAATTATCTTTTTAAACTTTTCTAAACCAACCAAAACCCTTCTTGCTTGCGAGCGAGAAACATAGTCAACATCGTTTTCATACAACTTAACAACTACTTCTGTTTTATCAAACCCGAACTCTTTCTCCACTGACTGGTAGTTGCGAAAAACATTTTCTATATCTTTTGCTGTGTTTTTTTCAATTCTAAAGATGACTTTTGTTCCTTGAAGTTGTTTTTCGTTCTTGCTAACAAAAACATCATCTATCATCTTGTTAACCTGTAAAACATAATCAAAACTCTCTAAAACAAAAACATCAGCAACCCGTGATGTGAAAAAGATACCCTCTCCTGAGTGTGCTTCTGGCATTGTTGTCATTTTTCCTTTCAAAAGATCTTGTATCGCGTCTGTTTCTGAGGCAAGATTCTTCTTCTTCATTATATTCCTAAAAACACCAACTCCAAAATCACGAACAGTAAAAACAAGAAAGTTCTTCTCTTCACCTACCTCAACTTTTATCTTCTCTGAGTCAGAGTGATCAATAGCGTTGTTTATCATCTCGGAAAAAGCATAATCAAAAATACTCTTCGTATTATCTGGAAGTTTTTTCAAAAACCCAGCAGAAAGCTTTGCTTCAGAAACAATCTTGTCTTCTTCAATGTTTTTGTTTTCAAATGTTTTTTGAAATTTAAAATCAAAAATCTCATCACTTTCTGGTGATATATAGATAGTTTGTGGACCACGCCCAACAGCAACTAAAACTCCTTCATCTTTCATCTCGTTTATAACCTTGCTCGCTTGCTGACGAGAAACCCCCGCTTTTTCAGAAAGATGCTTTGGTGTTATTTTTTTATCGCTTTTTATTATCTCAAGCGCTTTTTCTTTTGTGTTCATATCGTAAACTATATCGTAAACTTTTTAATCCCCTATCGTAAACTTTGTATCACTACTCCCACTCTTCACAACTTGTGCTTTCTTCTGGACAACCAACATAAGAGTATTCTTCTAATCTTTTTGTGCTACTTGCACACAGAGAACCTCCTCCGGGAAGCTCTATAACAACACAGTAGTTTTGAGGATCTTCTTTGAAAACTTTGCAACTAAAAGAAAAATCTCCTTTTTCAATCTCTTGAACCTCTTCTATATCTTTTTCTATTTTTTTAATATCATCATCTTCACAAAAATTATAGTAACTACCGTGTCTTGATTTGTAAACTTCCGCAGCTGATTCCGCTTGCCTTAGTGCTGACATCTTTTTAGAGTGTCTTGCACTTTCTAATGTTCCTCTCAAACTAATCAAGGCACTAACAGCGATAATAGTAATAATGAAAACAACCACCAGTAACTCAACCATTGTAAATCCTTTCTCTTTT
>CAZKZM010000047.1:0-23169 GCA_964557305.1 uncultured Candidatus Saccharibacteria bacterium
TAAAGTGCCCGAAAATGAAGGAGAGTATGATGTTGCGGTAAGAATAGATGACGATAGTTATTATTTTTTTGGAGAAAGCGTTGATGAAGGCAGTGGTGATGAAGAAGAAGGTGGTGGTGAAGATGATTATGGAGAAGACATACTTTTTGCTTACTATGACAATCCTTACAATTGGACGGAAGCAACAATGCGCTATCAAGCACAACTGAATGACGATACGCTTATTATTGATAAAAACACAATGACAAGCTCTTCTTATCCAGGATGGTTTTACAACGAAGTAGATGTGACGAATATAAAAAAATTAAGAACATATTTTTGTGAAGGACCAGAAGCAGAAAATGATGGTTGTAGTGATGACGGCCTTTATCCTTCTACCAGCAGATGGGATCTTGGAAATTGGGACACGACAGGATTAAGAGCAGTTGTTTGTATAGAAGATGGAACAGAAAAACCATGCAACTCTCCAGAAACATTTTTTATGTATTACAATAATCCAAACGGATGGAGTGAAGTGACAATGCGTTATCAGATTAACTCTACCGGAGGAAGTGTTCTTATGGACACAATGATAGAATCAACAGATTATCCAGGATGGTTTTATAATGAGATTGACACAGAAACAATAACACAATTAAGAACATATTTTTGTGAAGGACCAGAAGCAGAAAATGATGGTTGTAGTGATGATGGAATGTATGGGTGGTGGATTGTTTCTGAAACAAGAATGGTTTGTGTGGAAGATGGAAGTAGCAAAAACTGTTTTTCTCCAGAAACTGATTTTTAGATAAAAAAATGAATGAAAAACAAGCCCAAAAAAGAATAGAAAAACTAAAGGAAACAGTAAATCATCACCGTTATCTTTATCATGTTTTAAACAAAGAAGAGATATCAGAAGCAGCACTGGATTCTCTTAAAAAGGAGCTTTATGATTTAGAACAGAGGTTTCCGCAGTTTATTACTCCTGACTCTCCAACACAAAGAGTGGAGGGAAAGCCACTCAAGGAGTTCAAAAAGATAAAACATTACAAGAGAATGTTTTCTCTTCAAGATGCTTTTACCAAAGAAGATGTTTTTGATTTTGAAAAAAGAATAAAAAGAATTGTTCCTGAAGAAAAGATTGATTACTTTTGTGAGTTGAAAATAGACGGGTTGGCAGTAGAACTTGTTTACGAAGATGGTGTTTTGAAAACTGGTTCAACCCGAGGAGACGGTATTATTGGGGAGGATGTCACTCAGAACATAAAAACTATTGACGCAGTTCCTCTTCGGATAATTCAAGAAGGAGAGAAAACAGTTGTTGTTCAGGGAGAAGTTTTTATCTCAAAGCAAGAGTTTTTTCGTCTCAACGAAGAAAGAAAAAAAGAAGAACTTCCGCTTTATGCCAATCCAAGAAACATCGCCGCAGGATCTCTAAGACAACTTGATCCCAAAATTCCTGCTTCTCGTAATCTTGATTTTTTTGCTTACGACTTAGCAACTCCTTTTGGATTAAAAACACACAAAGAAAAACATCAACTGTTAAGAAAGATGGGATTCAAAACAGTAGGAAGAGAAAGATACTGTCCTGACATCCAAGCAGTGTTTGATTTTTATAAAGAGATAGAAAAAGAAAGAGAGAGTTATTCCTATCAGATAGACGGAGTTGTTGTTTTTGTAAGTGATAATAATCTTTTTGAAAGATTGGGGGCGGTTGGAAAAGCTCCCCGAGGAGCTTTTGCCTACAAGTTTCCGCTTGAACAAAGCACAACAGTAATTGAAGATGTCCACTTTCAAATAGGAAGAACAGGAGCAGTAACCCCAGTTGCCATTTTAAAACCATTTTTACTGGGAGGCGTCACCGTTTCACGAGCGACACTCCACAACGAAGATGAGATTAAGCGATTAGGAATTAAAATAAAAGACACAGTTGTTGTTGGGCGAGCAGGAGATGTTATTCCGAGAGTTATAAAAGTCATTTCTGAGATGCGAACTGGAAAAGAAAAAAAGATTGTTTTCCCTGAAAAGTGTCCTTTGTGCAAAGGGGATCTTGTTCGTCTTCAAGGAGAGGCGAGATGGTACTGTAAGAACAAAAATTGTGCAGGAACTGCTAAAGAAAAACTTTATCACTTTGTTTCAAAAAAAGGGTTTGATATTGATGGATTTGGCAAGAAGGCAGTTTTCAAACTTTTTGATGAAAAAGTTATCTCAACCCCAGTTGATATTTTTAAATTAAAACAAGGGGATCTACTTCCCCTTGAAAGATTTGCCGAGAAGTCATCAGAAAACATTATCAAGGCGATAAATAAAAAGAAAAAGATTACCCTTTCCAAGTTTTTGCAAGCGATCTCAATCCCGAATGTTGGGGAAGAAACAGCTCGGGTTTTATCTTTTCACTTTAACTCTTTAGAAAACATATACAACGCTTCCTCTGAAGACCTTGAAGAAATAAACGATATCGGGCCAGTTACCGCAAAAGAAATTCACTCCTTCTTTAGCAACAAAGAAAACAGAGAGATGATAGAAGAAGTTATAAAATGCGGAGTTGTTATTAAAAAAGAAGAAAGAGATAATCTTCTTGAAAATAAAACATTTGTTATCACGGGTTCGTTAGAAACAATGAAAAGAGAAGAAGTTGAAAACAAAATAGTACAAAAAGGAGGAAAAGTGTCTTCCTCAATATCCGCAAAAACAAGCTACTTAATAGCAGGAAAAAACCCAGGATCAAAAAAAGAAAAAGCAAAAAACATAGGAGTAAAAATAATAACAGAAAAAGAACTTCTGGAAATAATTAAATAGAATTTCAAATTTCAAATTTCAAATTTCAATTGAATGACCAAATGACTAAATTTTAAAACAACAAATTCACCGTCATTGCGAGGGCGGTAGCCCGAAGCAATCCCATGAGATTGCCACGTCGTTTCACTCCTCGCAATGACGAGCCCTGTCGTTCGCGAACGACAGGGCGAGAAAGAAGGATGTTTTAAAATTTAAAATTGAGTCATTTAAAATTGATTTGAAATTTAAAATTTGAAATTTGAAATTAAACATCAGCGTATCAATCAGCGATTATTAGCGACTTAACTATGTCTGTCTTTCTAAAAAAAATCAAAGAACTTGACTTCATCCTACTTGCCTCGGTTCTTGTTATCTCTGGAGTGGGATTGCTTTCTCTTTTTAGCGTAAATCCTGCTTATGCTCAAAAGCAGGCAGTTTTTATAGCGGGAGGTTTTCTGGTTATGTTTATCGTTTCTCTTATTGACTGGCGAATTTTCAAGGAAAACTCTTATCTTGTTCTTTTCTTATATTTTACATCACTTGCTTCTCTCGGAGGACTTCTTCTTTTCGCCAGAGAGATAAGAGGAGTGCAGAGATGGTACGAGATCGGACCATTATTTTTTGATCCAGCAGAGGTTTTTAAAATAGTACTGGTTATTCTTCTTGCCAAATATTTTTCTACTCGTCATGCTGAGATGTATAAGATTTCTCATATTTTTCTTTCAGGACTGTATGTTGTTGTTCCTGCTTTTTTAATTTTCAAGCAACCAGACCTTGGTTCTTCTTTAATCTTAATGACTGCTTGGGTCGCAATCTTAGTTGTTTCAGGAATTAAACTTCGTCACTTTATGCTTCTTGTTGCAGGAGGATTAATTCTTCTTACCTCAGGGTGGTTCTTTTTTTTAGAAGATTATCAGAAAGAAAGAGCGATAGCATTTCTTGAACCCCAGCTTGATCCCCAAGGTAACGGATGGGGACAGAATCAGGCAAAGATAGCAGTGGGGAGTGGAGGATTTTGGGGAAAAGGATTTCAAGAAGGAACACAAACTCAGTATGGGTTTCTTCCAGAACCGGAAACCGACTTTATATTTTCAGCAATCGCAGAAGAGTTTGGTTTCGCGGGAGTGCTTGTTCTTCTGGGAGGATTTACTGTTTTTTTATGGCGGACGCTTCTTGTTATTATCCGTTCACGAACAAACTTTCCACGACTTTTTGTCACAGGATTTATAATTCTTGTTCTTACTCAAACATTTGTTAATATCGGAATGAACATCGGAATAATGCCAATCATCGGAACTCCACTCCCACTAGTAAGTTACGGAGGAAGCAACCTTTTGTTTGTCTTCCTGGGAGTAGGAATAATACAAAGCTTAAGAAAGGATATAATAAAGAGATAATTTTTAATTTTCAATTACTGTCATTCTGAACGAAGTGAAGAATCCCATGAGATAAGCACCAATGAGATTATTCGGCTAAACGCCTCAGAATGACATACCCCCCTGTCATTCCCGCGGAGGCGGGAATCCATTATAACAGTTATAGTATTTATAAAAGATATAACTATTATAAATTATATAAAATCAGTTTTAATCAGCGTTTTAATCAGCGTATCAATCAGCGCATTTTAAATTATGCACTTAATACCAACAGTAGTAGAAAAAACAAAAAACGGAGAGAGGGCATATGACATCTATTCGCGTCTTTTGAAAGAAAGAATTATTTTTCTTGGAACAACGATAGATGACGATGTTGCAAACTCTGTTATCGCCCAAATACTTTTTCTTGCAAGTCAAAGCACAGAAAAAGACATAAAGATTTATATCAACAGTCCTGGAGGATCTGTGACGGCAGGAATGGCAATTTATGACACGATGCAGTATGTGAAGTGTGATGTTTCAACAATTTGTGTTGGAATGGCAGGCTCAATGGCAGCAGTTCTGCTTGCATCAGGAAGCAGTGGAAAAAGATTTGCCCTTCCAAATTCCGAGATTCTTCTGCACCAAGTTATGGGGGGTGCGAGAGGACAAGCGTCAGAAATTGAAATAACCGCAAGACAGATTTTGAAAATAAAAGACAGATTAAACAAGATTATTGCTAAACACACAAAGCAACCTCTTGAAAAAATTCAAAAAGATACCGATCGTGATTTTTACTTGTCTTCAAAAGAAGCAAAAGATTATGGCGTCATTGACGAAGTAATTTCTGACAAAAAGAAAGTATAATCTTTATGGAAACCCAAGGTATGTGATACGAACTAAACAACCCTTATAACAAAAAACAAATATGGAACAATTATTTTTGATTTTAATGACAGCGTTTGCGTTAGTTATTGGTGCTGTACTTGGATACTTTGCGCGCCAATCAATTGCAAAAAGAGATTATAAAGCTCTTGAAACAAAAGTTCAAAGCCGTCTTGATTATGCACGAGAAAAAAGTCAGGAAATTTTAACTGAGGCAAAAAAGAAGCAAGACGAGATAATAGAAAAAGCAAAAAAAGAAGCACGAGAAAAAAATGAAGAACTTTTCAAAAGAGAAAAGTTTATCTTAAAGAGAGAAAATACTGTTGATCAGAAGTTTTCTGACTACGAAAAAAAGAAAAGAATATTTAATAGTAGAGTAAAAAAACTAAAAGAGGTTCAAAGAGAGATTGAAGAGATAAAAGAAAGAACCGAAAAAGAGCTTGAAGTTATCGCTGGGCTTTCTAAAGAACAAGCGAAAGAAGAGCTTTACACTAAAATAGAAAGAGAATACGAGGTAGATGTTATTGGAAAGATAAACAAATTAGAAAGAGAAGGAGAAGAAAGATATCTTACCAGAGCAAAAGAAATTCTTTCAACTGTTATTCAGAAGTATTCTTCTGCTCAAGTAAATGAATTAACAACAACTAATGTTTCTCTTCCTGATGATGACATAAAAGGAAGGATTATTGGAAAAGAAGGAAGAAACATTAAAGCATTAGAAAAACTAACAGGAGTGGAGATAATAGTTGATGATACTCCAGAAACAGTTGTTCTTTCTAGTTTTGATCCGATAAGAAGACATATCGCAAAGATAGCGTTAGAAAAACTTATTTTTGATGGAAGAATTCAACCAGCAAAAATTGAAGAGATGGTAGAAAAAGCGAAGCAAGAGTTATCTGACCAGATAAAAAAAGCAGGAGAGAATGCTGTTTACGAAACAGGGATAATAGATCTTGATCCAAAAATAATAAACATCTTAGGACGACTTAATTTTCGTTCAAGTTACGGCCAGAATGTTCTTAACCACTCTTTAGAAGTTAGCTTTTTAGCAGAAGCGCTTGCTGAAGAGGTTGGTGCTAATGCGGCAGTTTGTAAAAAAGCAGGACTTTTGCACGATATTGGAAAAGCGCTTGATCATCAAGTTGAAGGATCTCATGTCTGCATCGGAATAAGAATTCTTGAAAAATTTGGAGTTGAAGAAGAAGTTATAACCGCAATGAAGTCCCATCACGAAGAGTATCCTTATGAGAGTATTGAAGCAGTTCTTGTTCAGACCGCTGACTCTATCTCGGGAGCAAGACCAGGAGCAAGAAAAGATTCTCTTGAAAACTATATAAAACGGTTAAATGAACTTGAAGATATTGCCAACTCTTTTAACGGAGTAGAAAGAAGTTATGCGATACAAGCCGGAAGAGAAGTAAGAGTTTTAGTCACTCCTGAAAAGGTAAGTGATTTAGAAGCAAAAAAGATGACTCGCGAGATAGCAAACAAAATTCAATCAAATCTTAAATACCCAGGAGAGATAAAAGTAACTCTGATCAGAGAAAGCAGAGTAATTGATTACGCAAGATAAAGTTGATATTTGACCTTTGACATTTGACATTTGACTTTTGACAATTGACATTTGACACCTGACTGTCATTCCCGCCCTTCCACTGTCATTCCCGCGAAGCCTGTCCCCGCGAAGGCGGGGAGCGGGAATCTCATGAATAAAATCACAAATCCAAAATTACAAATAACAAATAAATTACAAATTCAAATATTCAAAATCACAAAATAGATTCCCGCCTCCGCGGGAATGACAGAAAGAAAGCGGAGATAACAGGAAGTTATATGTTAAACAACTATGTTTAAAAGTAAAAAACAAAAAAACAAAAAACCGAAAGAAGATGTTTCTAAGGGTAGCAAGAAAGAAGAGAAAGATTCGTTACTTCCTGAAAAAATAAAACAGATTATAATTGGAGCGGTTTTAGTTTTACTTGCTGTAATTATTACTTTTAGTTTTTTTGGAGACGGTTCAGCAGGAAGTATCGGGAATGTTATAAAAAAATTCTTGGAATCAGTTTTCGGAAAAGTTTCAGTTATTGTTCCCGTTTTGTTTTTTGTTTCTGCTTTTGTTTACTTTAAAACAAAGTATAAAAACTTTTTAACACCTCTTCTTGTTTCCTTTGCTCTTATTCTTGTTGGTTTAGTTGGAATAACAGAGGCGTCAAACGAAGGCTCGGGAGGAATTATTGGAGGATTAAACAGCTATCTTTATTCAGCAATTGGAGTGACTGCAACTTGCATTGCTTTTGTTATTTTTGTTTTTGTTGGGGTAGTTATTATCTGCAATCTTGTAAAAGAAGATTTTTCAGTTATAAAATTATTGAAAAAAATATTTTCTGAAAGAGAAGAAGATATGGAGATGTCAACAATAAAGAAGGTATTTATATCTGACGAAAAGAAAGAACAAAAGCAAGAAAAAAAACAAGAACAAGAAGAAAAACAAGAAGAAGAGAAGGATTATTCTGAAACAAAAACGAAAGGAGGTCGTCCTTATCTTATTCCTCCTTTTGGATTACTTCCTAACAATGATGAAGAGTCGGACCCAGGAGATACTGAAAGAAACGCTTCAATTATAAAGAAAACATTCGGTGATTTTGATATCTCCGTTACGATGGGAGAGATAAATGTTGGCCCAGCGGTCACACAGTACACTTTAAAGCCAGCAGAAGGAGTAAAGCTTTCAAAGATAACTTCTCTTACAGACGATCTTGCTCTTTCTTTGGCAATGCATCCAGTTAGAACAGAAGCTCCGATTCCAGGAAAATCACTTGTTGGAATTGAAGTTCCAAACAGAAAGAGAGCAAAGATAGGATTGGGACCTTTTTTAAAAAACAAAGATTACTTCAAGATGGGTTCGTTGTCTTTTGTGGCAGGAAAAGATGTTGCCGGATACCCTGTTTATGCTGACTTAGCAAAGATGCCTCATCTTCTTGTCTCAGGATCAACTGGCAGTGGTAAAACAATCTTTTTAAATACTTTTATTTTAAGTTTGATATATAGAAACCCCCCACAGGATATGCGTCTTATCTTGGTTGATCCGAAAAGAGTTGAATTTTCTCTATACTCAAACCTTCCTCACTTGCTAACATCAATTGTTTATGACGCAGAGAGAGCGGTAAATTCTTTAGATTGGCTTGTTGGGGAGATGGAAAGAAGATTTAAAGTGTTGGCAGAAGTTAATTGTAGAAATATATCTGGATACAGAGAACTTGCAGCAAAAAAGCAAAATCTTGAAGAGATGCCATACATTGTACTCGTTATTGACGAGTTGGCAGATCTAATGGCAGTTAAAGGAAACGAGATGGAAGCAGGAATTGTTAGAATTGCTCAGATGGCCCGTGCGGTTGGTATTCATCTTGTTCTGGCAACACAAAGACCATCCGTTGAAGTTATTACTGGGGTGATTAAAGCAAACATAATATCAAGAATTAGTTTTAAAGTTGCTTCACAGATTGATTCAAGAACTGTTCTTGACACCGGAGGTGCTGAAAAACTGCTTGGTTCAGGAGATATGCTTTTTGTTTCTGGAGAAAACTCTAAACCAAGAAGAATTCAAGCCCCTTATGTTTCCGAAAAAGAAGTGCAAGATGTTGTTTCTTGGCTGAAAGAAAATGCTTTCACAGAAGAAGAAGATGTCTTGTCTGAAAAACTTGAAGAAGCTCTTTTAAAGAAGAGTCAGAACGATATAGAAGGAAGTTACGGAGAAGAAGATGACGCTCTTTATGAAGATGCAAAACAGTTAGTTATCTCTGCTAAAAAGGCGTCAGCATCGCTTTTACAAAGACGACTCAAAGTTGGATATGCTCGCGCTGCTCGTCTTTTAGATATGCTTGAAAGTAACGGAGTAGTCGGACCATCTGAAGGAGCAAAACCAAGAGAGGTTTATGAGGATTTCAAGCAAGAAGAAGCGGTTGAAGAACAAGAAGATGGTGAAGGATGGGAGAAAGTATAATAAAATAATTTCAAATTTCAAATTTCAAATTTCAAATAAATGACCAAATGAACAAATGACTAAATTTTAAAACAGCTCATGCATAGCTTTGTGATTATATGTTTTAAAATTTAAACATTTAGAAATTTGAAATTGAATTAAAATTTAAAATTTAAAATTTATATTCGTTATAATAAAAACAATAATTATTAAAAATTAGTTTTAACTTTTGCGTTGTGGTTTTGCGCTTTGCGCTTTACACTTTGCACTTTTAATCTTATGCCTAAAAAAAAGAAAAGCTCCGCTAATAATGATGAACTGAAGAAAAAGTTAGAAAACACTATTAGTGAGGTTAGAAAACAGTTCGGAGAGGGGTCTATTATGCGTCTTAACGAAATACAGAACACTGATGTGGATAGTATTCCAACTGGATCTCTTTCGCTTGATATGGCGCTTGGAATCGGAGGAGTTCCTAAAGGGAGAGTAATAGAAATTTTTGGAGGAGCATCTGCCGGAAAAACAACTCTTTCTTTGCATATTATTTCTAATGCCCAAAAAGGAGGAAAGGTTGGGGCTTTTATTGATGTAGAGAATGCTCTTGATCCACAGTATGCGAAAAGAATAGGCGTAAACATTGAAGATTTACTGATCTCACAACCTGATTCAGGAGAACAAGCACTGCAAATAGTTGAAACATTGGTTCGTTCTGAAGAGATTGATGTGGTCGTTGTTGATTCTGTTGCTGCTCTTGCTCCAAAAGCAGAGATAACAGGAGAAATTGGAGATCAACACATAGGATTACAGGCACGACTTATGTCATCGGCATTAAGAAAACTTTCAAAGATAATCTCAGAGACAGGAACCGTGGTGATATTTATAAACCAAACAAGAGTTAATATCGGACAAAGGTTTGGCAATCCACAAGTGACCTCAGGAGGGTTAGCTCTTAAATTTTACTCTTCTGTTAGAATAAACTTGGCTCATATTGCTCAGATCAAAAGCAAAGAAGAGATTGTTGGTAGTAGAATTAAAGCGAAGGTAGTTAAAAACAAAGTTGGACCTCCTTTCCGTAACGGAGAGTTTGATATTTATTACAATGAAGGAATATCAAAAGAAGGAGAGTTGATAAATATGGGAGTTAAAGAAAAAATAATTACTCGCTCAGGAAGTTTTTACAGCTATGGAGAAGTTAAGCTTGGGCAGGGAGTAGATCAGTCAAAAAAGTTTCTAAAAGAAAATCCCGAGCTTATGAAAAAGCTCGAGAAGGATATCAGAGAAGAGTTAAAGAAAAAAGAGTTAATTTAATACTCTTACAGATTGGTATAAGGAATAAGAGCCATATATCTTGCTCTTTTAACGGCAGTAGCTAATCTTTTCTGATGTCTAGCACAAAGACCGGTCTTTTTTCTTGATTTTATCTTATACATTTCAGACATAAAGCGAAGAAGCACTCCAGAATCTTTGAAATCTATCTCTTCAATATTGTTTTGACAAAAGTAACACTGTTGCATATTTTTTATTTTTTAATTTTATTTAAAACGGAATATCTCTTACATCTATTTCATCCTCGTCAACAACGGGGATCTCTTTTTCTTTGTAATTATTCTCTTGTTTATTTTCGTTATTATTATTGTTTGATGCGCCTCCAGCGCCGTCTGCTCGTGGCCCTAACTGTAACTTTTCACCAACGATTTCAGTGGTATATCTTGTGTTTCCCTCTTTATCATCCCACTTTCTTGTTTGTAATCTTCCTTCAAAGAGGGCTAAAGACCCTTTTTTTAAGTAGTTTGTAGCGACATCAGCAAGATTACCAAACAAAACAACATTGTGAAATTCAACTTTTTCGTTTGTTTTTCCTGTTTTGTCTTTGTAGTAACTATTAGTCGCAACCCCGAAAGAGGTGACACTTGTTCCTGAGTCAGGAATAATTCTTTTTTCAGGATCTTTAGTTACTCTTCCTACGATGATAACTTTGTTGAGATTCATAAAAACAATTTTTATTTTTAATTAATAATATTTTTTTGTTTTATGCTATCTCTTCTATCTTTTCATCAATATCATTTAACTCGGTCTTTTTAGGAGCAGAAGTTTTCTTTTTTGTTTTTTTTACATCTTTTACCTCTTTTTCGTCTTCTTTCTTCTTTCTTTTTTCTTTGATAACTCTCGTTCTTTTCTTTACAACAATATATCTCATAATCTCTTTTTTCTTTTTCAACTCTTCTTGTAGATCTAAAACAGCATCCTCTTCGGCGTTAAAAGAAAAACAAGCAAGATATCCTTCTTTCTCTTTATTTACTTCGTAGGCAAGCACTCTTCTTACAGGAAGTTGTTCTTTTCCTGTTAAGTTAGCTTTTTTGCTCCAATCTTTCTTTAATTTTTCATGATAATTATCTGCTTCTTCTTTTGTAAAAGAAGAAGAGACAAGGTATGTTAACTCGTATTCTTTCATATTTTATTTGTGAAATTCAATTATATTAATAACGAAAGTATAACATCCCTTTCAAAAATAATCAAGAACCCATATAACATCTCATTACTAAAATTTTTTCCGTCATTCCCGTATCCCCCCTGTCATTCCCGCCCTGCTCCGAATGGTGCAGGGCGGGAATGACAGTCGTTTTTCGTTTTGGCTTTTGCGTTTTGAGTTTTATCTTGTATAATCTTGATAATGAATAAAAAAGCATTTAAAGAGTATGATATCAGAGGGGTTTATCCGGAAGAGGTTAATGAGGAAACTGCTTACAAAGTAGGGAGAGCGTTTGTTGGGTTTTTAAAGAAAAGCAATCCTGAAGTAGTGATTGCAAGAGACGGAAGAACTTCTTCTGAATCTTTATTTTCTTCACTTAAAAAAGGCGTTTCTGATGGTGGAGGAACGGCTGTTGACATCGGACTTTCAACCACTCCGATGTTTAATTTTTTTGTTTGTAAAAATAAATATTCAGGAGGGATTATGGTGACCGCATCACATAATCCACCTTGTTTTAACGGCTTAAAGATCGTGAGAGAGAAGGGGTTTCAGATTCATGGCAAAGAACTTCAATCCTTAAGAGAACAGGCAGAAAAAATATCTGAAAAGTTAGATAAAAAACAAAAAGAGATTGTTTTAAATCCTTTGTCGGATTATGTTTCTCACATTACTTCTTTTGGAAAAAATATTGGTGATATAAAAGTGGTTGTTGATTATGGGAATAGTGTTTCTTCTATAACAGGGGTTCCTGTTTTTGAAAAATTAAAAGTTAGGGCGATTAATCTCTACAAAGAGGTTGATGGAAAATTCCCAAATCACAATCCTGAACCAAAAATAGAAAATGCGTCCGAGTTGGTAAAAACAATAAAAAAAGAAAACGCTGCAGTTGGCGTCTTTTTTGATGGTGATGGAGATCGTGTTTTGTTTTTTGATGACAAAGGAGAGCTGATTCCGACAGACGCTTTAATTTCCTTTTTAATAAAAAAAGAACTTCAAGAAAATCAAGAAAAAAAGGTTTACCTTGATCTTTGTTTTTCAAAAACAACATTTAGTGAAGTTGAGAAAAACGGAGGAAAAGCAGTAATGATGAGAGTTGGAAGTCCTTTTTACAGAGAGAAGTTGATAACAGAAGGTGGTCTTTTAGGGGCTGAACTTTCTGGACACATAATGCACAAAGATAATTTTTATATTGATGATGGGCTTTTTGCTGCTGTAAAGGTTTTAGATGTTCTTTCTCAAAGAAAAGAAAGTTTATCAGAACTGATAAAGCCGTTTAAAAATTATCATCGTACAGAAGAAATAAATATAGCAGCAAAAAACAAAGACGAAGTTTTAAAGAAAGTGGAAGAAAGTTTCTCAGAAGGAAAGAAGATTGATATTGACGGAGTTTATATTGAGTTTAGTGACTGGTGGTTTAATCTAAGAAGATCAAACACCGAAGATTTTATCCGCTTAGTAGTTGAGGCCAAGACAAAAGAAGCCCTCAAAGAAAAAACAAAACAAGTAGTTGATGTTATTAATCAACTTCTATTATAACAGGCAGAACGAGAGGTTTTTTGCCTGTTTTTTTATATAGCAATCTTTCTATCTTTATCTTTATCTCTTTCTTGACACCTTTTATGTCTTTTTTTGTTTTTACAGAGTTAAAAATAACTTCTCTTATTTTTTTTCTTGCTTCAGTTAGAAGAATTTGTGACTCTCGCAAGTAAACAAAGCCACGAGAAATGATATCGGGAGAATTTTTTACTTTTCTTGTTTTTCGGTCTATTGCGGTAATAACAACAAATATTCCTGATTCGGAAAGTTCTATCCTGTCACGAAGAACAACGCCACCGATATCTCCAACTCCCGATCCTTCAACCATAACCGGTCTAACCATAACTGGTTTTTTGCTGATAGTTAAAGTTTCTTGATCTATCTTCATAACATATCCGTTATCAATTAAAGCAATATGATTTCTGGGAATACCCTCTCTTCTTGCAATCTTGGCGTGATTTGCCATCATAGAGTACTGACCATGAATTGGCATAAAAAATTTCGGTTTCATTATTTTTATCATCTCCATTAGTTCTTCTTCTTGGGCGTGTCCACCAGCGTGAATATCCATCATCTGATAATGGAAGATGTTTGCACCTTGTCTCATTATGTCGTCTTTCACATTTTGAACAGAGCGCTCATTTCCAGGGACAACAGACGAAGAAAGAACAACAGAATCACCTTTTTTTAATCTAAAGAACTTGTGTTGTCCACTTAAAATACGCATCAGAGCGGCTTGATCTTCTCCTTGAGCCCCAGTGACGATTAGTGCTAACTGATGGTCTTGATACAAGGATGCTTTCTCTGAAGGAATAATTGTTCCTTTTTTAGCTTTTATAATTCCCAAATTTCTTGAGATCTCTATGTTCGTTTTCATTCCATATCCCTCAATAACAACCTTTCGTCCATACTTTTCGGCAAAGAAGATTATATCTTGAACACGATTAATAAGAGAGGCAAAAGTAGCAGTGATAATTCGTCCATCAGATTTTTGAAATATTTTTTCCAAGTTTTCAGAGATTGTTTTTTCAGAAAGAGAGTGTCCTTCTGACTCTGCTCCGGTTGAATCAGACATCAAAAGAAGAACACCACGAGAGGCGATCTCGTTCAACTTTTCAAAATTTGTTGGAGGTGCGTTTGTTGGAGTTGGATCAAATTTAAAATCAGAAGTGTGAACAATGTTTCCAACAGGTGTTTTTATCCAAAACCCAAGATTTTGAGGAATGTTGTGATTTTGATGGAAAAACTCAATACTGAAAGGATAAAGATCAATTTTTGAGCCATCTTCAACTTCGTTTAGTTGTAGTTTTGCCTTCAAAGGAAACTCTTCCTGTCTTCTTTTTGTTATTCCTAAAGACAAGGGGGATCCAAAAATAGGAGGATTTCCTATCTTTTCCATAATATAAGGAATTGCTCCGATGTGATCGTAGTGACCGTGAGTTATGAGAACTCCAAGAACCTTGATATCTCTTTTTTCAAAGTAAGAAGCGTTTGGAATAACATAATCAACTCCAGGAGTTTTTTCTTCAGGAAAACTAAGTCCGATATCAATTACAATCGCCTTGTCTTCCCACTCAATAACGGTCATATTTCTTCCGACTTCTCCCAATCCTCCAAGAGGAACCACTCTTAACTTTCCAGAGTCACTCTCTTTCGGATTATAACTTTTAGTAAAATTTGTTTTTTCTTTGTGCATAATTATTAATTAATTTTGAATTTCGAATTTTGAATTTCGAATCAATTTTGAATTACTGAATGATTGAATTTTGAAAACCCATTGTCATTCCCGCGAAGGCGGGAATCCAGTCGTTTTGAATCCCGTAAAAAGAATCTTCGATTCTTCACGGGACAGGTTTTGTATTTAGAATTTGTTTAGGATCTAGATATTAGTACTTAGTATTTATTATAATAGTTATATCTTTTATAACTAATATAACCGTTATAATGGATTCCCGCTTCCGCGGGAATGACAGTCAAATGTCAAAGGTCACATGTCAAATGTCACGTGTCAATTGTCAATTTGTGCCGGAGGTGGGATTTGAACCCACAAGCCAAGAAGGCACACGGCTCTGAACCGTGCATGTTTACCAGTTTCATCACTCCGGCTTAGGGTTTTTTATATTTTATTTTTTTAGAGAAAGATTGGTGGTTCTTTTTTTGCTTTTTCAACTCTTATATCAGGAGTGTTTTTATATTTTCTGTTTTTTATCCACCCGTTGATAGTGTAAAAGTAAGCACCACCATTTTTTTCTTCCATTTTTTTATACTCGCTCTTGAAATTAGGATCAACCCAGTTTGCCATTTTAAGATCTTTTTTTCCAGGATTTATTGTGATGTGTCCGTATCCAGGAGGGATTACCGCGAACTCTCCCTCATCAGTGTCTATCACAAAAACATCAGAAAGATCTTTTTTTTGAAGAAGATACAGTGCTTTTCCTTCAAGAACTGTGTAAATCTCACCGTATTGTTTTGGGTGATAGTGCCCTTTTGTTTTTGGAAACTCTTCTCCAAACATTCTAAAAGGGATAACAGTTTCGTCATATCTTAGCCCGTTTTCTCTCTTGATATCACGATACATATAATATGCACCGAAATCAGGGTTTTCTCTTTGGAACCACTCTTTATCATAAAGAACACTTTCAAGATCTTTTATGTGTCTTATGTCTGGCTTTACTTCCATATTTTTTTTGTTTTTATATACCACTTTTCAATGTTTTGAAATCTTTTAGAAGAAGTTACTATTTTTGTTTCTTGAAATCCCTTTACCTTTTCAGAAAAGTAGTAGACAAGAGAAGGGTTGTAAAGAGGAATACAAACAAACTCTTCAGTAATTCTTTTTTGAACCTCTTCTAATAATAAGTTTAAATTCTTTTCCTCCCCCTCTTCGTTTTCTTTTCCAGATATTATTTTTTCTAAAAGATTATCGGTCTCACTATCTTTGTATCCCGAAAGATTTAATCCAGGATAATCAACCTTTGTTGAGTGCCACAAAGGAAGAGGATTCGGAGTTCCGGTTAGCATTGTTCCAAAAAGAAGAACATCAAAATCTCGATTTCTAACAACATCTTCCCTGAAAGAGTTAATGTCTTTAACTTCTATAACAACAGAAAATCCTACTTCTTCCCACTGTCTTTTTAATACTTCGGCGGTTTCTATCAACATCTGATTATCAAGAGTTGTTAAAGTTATCTCAAGAGCTTCTTTTTCGTTAAAAAAGTCAGTACAAAGTTCGTTTAACTTTTCTCTTGTTCCTTTGGCAACCATTCCTGTTCCCTCTTTAAAGTTATGAGGAACAAGGATTTCTTCAGAATATTTTTCTTGAAAGTAGATTACAGCATCTTCTGTTTCTTGATCAAAAAATCCGGTGATTTCTCCTTCGGGATAAAGATCACTGTCCTCGGAACGAAGATAAATAAAACAGTTTTGCAACATTCTCACTTCTTCTCCCTGTGAATCTTTTTCAATATCTTCAGAAAAAACAAAAGGATCTTCTGCTTGTCTTTCTCCATCAACAAAGCCAGCTTCTTGAATGATCTCTTTTGCTTTTTCTAAATTAAAAGATTTTTCTTCTTCTGGTTTTTGAAAGTTGTAAAAACTTGGAAGAAGGGGAGATGCAACAACTTCTCCTTTTCCCGAAAGAACACTACTTACCACTTCTTCTTTGTTTACAGAAAGAAGAAGTGCTTCTCTAATAGCAACTTCCTTTAAAAGATTATCTTTTCTTGAATTAAACAAAACAGAAAAGTAGCGAGGAAGAGTTATTTCATTGTAGTTGTTGGCGAAGTTTTCGTTTGCAAAGTAAGAGTAATCACCATCGGAAATAACAAATCCATCAACTTCTCCCTTTTTTTGTGCTTCTAAGAGAGTATTTTTATTTTCAAAAAAAAGAAAGTGAACTTCTTCAATAAAAGGAGATTCTTTGAAGTAGAAAGGATTTCTATCTAAGGCAACTGATTTTATCACTCCCTGATCGTCTTCTTTTATTTCTTTTAACTTGTATGGTCCAGAACTAACAGGGACAAAGTTGTGTTTCAAATATCTGAAATCTTGAGGGGCGTATCCTTTGAAGATGTGTTCAGGAATTATTTTTATAGTTAAGTTTTCTTGGAATATAGCAGAAGGGCTGTCTAAGAAAAAATGCACTTCTCGCTCTGATATCTTTTCTACATCTACTCCCGTCCACTGTTGCATTAACTCGCTTTGAAAATCAGGATTTAAAATAGTATCAATTGTAAAAAGAACATCATCGGCAGTTATTTTTTCTCCATCTGACCAGTAGATATCGTCTCTTAAAGTTATTTTAAAAACTTTATTTTCTTGAACTTCGTAATTTGCAATTAAATGAGGAACGACATTGTTGTTTTCGTCGTAACGCATTAGTCCGTCAAAAACAATCTCTATAATGTCTTTCTCTATTTCGTTTTGGGAGTCATAAACAGGATTTATGTTTAACCAAGAAGTTGATCCGACTACTCCCTCACGATAAACTCCTCCGTAATTAGGGACTTCTACTGTTTTTGAGTTATAAAAAACAAAAAGAAAGAAAAACAAAGAAAGAAAAGCAACAAAAACCAAGAAAGAAAAAATAAACTTTTCTTTTTTGGTTATCTTTTCAAGAAAACGACTCCACTGTTTTTTTGAGGGCCATTTTTTTGGCCAAAAAAAAGACGAGATGCGATTCATAATTAAAATAGTAGTTTGCTGCTTTAGAGAAGTGCTTTACTGAAAAAGATTTAGCAAAGCAACAGCAATAAAAAGGAAACCTAAAACCACTGTTGATCTAAAAAGCCACTTTTCAGCACCTCTTTTCTCGGTGTGAAAAGTATCTCCTTCTCCAAAAGCAGATCCCATTCCTGCTTTTCCGCTTTGCATCAAGATAGAAGCAATAAGAAGAACAGAAATAACGATATGAATAATAGTTAAAATAGACATTATTTTTTTATACTAAAATTAGTGACAACTTCTAAAACCCAAATAATTAAAACAGTGTAAAGCAGTGCTAAAAATCCGACAACTTGCACTTCTTGGAAAACTGCTTGAACAAACCAGACAATTGCAATATTAATGAAGAATGAGAACAATCCCAAGGTTATTATCCGCAACGGGAGAGTAATAAATTTTATTAACGGTCTTATAAAAAAATTTATACTTCCTAATGTTATTCCGGCAATAAGAAGAAAGTTGTTGTCTTCTATTGTCACTGTATCTAAAAAGTAATCAGCCAGAAAAAATCCAGCGATTCCAACAATAATATGCAAAAGATATTTTTTGAAAAAATACATTGATAGAAAGCTAACTACTGAAATAATAACACAAAACAACAATTTTGCAAATAAATAAAAGAAAGTCAAAACTGTAATTGACATTTGACATTTAACAATTGACTTTTGACATTTGACTGTCATTCCCTTTCATCTCATTGTCATTCCCGCGTCCCACTGTCATTCCCTTTCACCTCACTGTCATTCCCGCGGAGGCGGGAATCCAGTTTGTGATTTTAAACATTTGAATTTGTAATTTATTTGGAATTTGTAATTTTGAATTTGGTGCTTATCCCATGGGATTCCCGCTCCCCGCCTTCGCGGGGACAGGCTCCGCGGGAATAGCAACCATGCCTCTTGACATAATTTCAACAAAGATTAAAATGATATTAGCACTCTTTAGTGTTGATTGCTAATTATTAACGGGAGCACTTCTCCCTTAAAAAAGGTCGTATTCCTAACTAGTTCGTTCTGAAAAAGAGAACTTCTCTTATAAAGACGAATTTAAATATAATGAAAATAAAACCACTTGCTGATAATATTTTAATAGAACCGGAAAAAGAAGAAGAAAAAACAGAAAGCGGAATCTTTCTTCCTGACACCGCTGAAAAAGGAAGACCTGAAAAAGGAAAAGTAATTGCCGTTGGTCCGGGCAAAAAAAACCGAGAAGGAAAAGCACTTCCTCTTGAAGTAAAAAAAGGAGATGTTGTCATCTTCACAAAATATGGGCCAAACGAAATAAAGGTTGATAAAAAAGAATACTTAATAGCAAGAGAAGACGATATTCTTGCTATTATAGAGTAAAAAATAAAATTAAGTACTATGTCTAAAGATATCTACTATCAAGAAGAAGCGAGAAAAAAAATGATGAGAGGGGTTGATAAATTAGCAGATGCAGTAAAATATACGATCGGACCAAAAGGAAGAAATGTTGTTCTTGAACAAGGTTATGGTTCTCCGATCGTCACAAATGATGGAGTTAGTATTACAAACGAGATAGAACTAAAAGACAAAGTTGAAAATATTGGAGCATCTATTGTTAAAGAAGTTGCATCCAAAGCAAATGAAACAGCAGGAGACGGAACAACTACTGCCACAATCTTGGCTCGTGCAATAATCTCTGAAGGACTAAAGAATGTCACTGCTGGAGCAGATCCCCTCTCTTTAAAAAGAGGAATAGATAAAGGAACCATTGCGGTTGTTAATCACTTGAAAAAAGAAGCTCGTGATATAACAAAAAAAGAAGAGATTGCCCAAGTGGCAACAATTTCTGCTGAAGATGAAGAGATGGGAAAACTTATTGCAGAAGTTGTTGAAGAAACAGGAAAAGATGGAGTGATAACAATAGAAGAATCAAAAACATTTGGATTAGATAAAGAAGTTGTAAAAGGACTTCAACTTGACAACGGATATGTTTCTCCATATATGATAACTGACTCTGAAAGAATGGAAGCTGTTTTTGAAGATGCTCACATTCTGATTACTGACAAGAAGATATCTTCAATAAACGAAATCCTTCCAGTTATGGAAAAGTTATCTAAAGCAGGACAGAAGAATTTAGTTATTATTGCTGATGACATAGAAGGAGAAGCGTTGGCAACTCTTGTTTTAAACAAACTAAGAGGTGCTTTCAACACTCTTGCCATTAAAGCTCCAGGATTTGGAGATAAGAAGAAAGAGAATTTGAAAGATATCGCTGCTGTTTGCGGAGGACAAGTTATCTCTGAAGAAGTTGGATTAAAACTTGAAAACACAGAGATCGGAATGCTTGGAGTAGCGAGAAAAATAACTGCGAACAAAGAAAAAACAATAATAACAGAAGGAAAAGGAGAAAAGAAAGATCTTGAGAAAAGAATTGAACAGATCAAAAATGAGATAGAAAAATCAACATCTGATTATGAAAAAGAAAGTTTACAAAAAAGATTAGCAAAACTTGCTGGTGGAGTTGCTGTTATCAAAGTAGGAGCTTTAACCGAAGTTGAACAAAAAGCAAGACAACACAAAGCAGAAGATGCTCTTTCCGCTACTCGGGCTGCTGTTGAAGAAGGAATTGTTGCTGGAGGTGGAGTTGCCCTTGTTCGTGCCCTCTCTGCATTAGACAGCTTGAAACTAAAAGGAGACGAAGCAACTGGTGCCAATATTTTAAGAAGAGCCCTTGAAGCTCCAATGAAGCAGATTGCTGAAAACGGGGGAGTAGATGGATCTGTTGTTGTTGCAAAAACAAAAGAAATGAAAGGATCAGAAGGATTTAATGCAAAAACAATGGTTTACGAGGATCTTATCTCTGCAGGAATCATTGATCCTGTAAAAGTTGTTCGTGTTTCTTTAGAAAACGCCGCTTCATCTGCAGGAATGTTTCTTACCACAGAGTGTGTTGTTGTAGAAGCAAAAGAAGAAGACAACAACAAAGGAATGAGCGGAATGGGTGGAATGGGAGGAGGAATGCCAGGAATGGGAATGTAAAAAGCAGATTAAACCTACACTAAAAAATGCCACGGGCATCGCCTGTGGCATTTTTTCTTTGCAAAATAATTAAAATATAGTAAAATTATGTATTATTAATATTTATTAATTTAAAAATAAAAATATGGAAACAATAGGATTTATTATTGGAGTAATTATCGTTTTTGTTATTTGGATTATTTTCACTTATAATCGCTTGGTTTCTTTCAGAAACAGAGCAAAAGAAGCTTGGGCAGATATAGATGTCCAGTTAAAAAGAAGATATGACCTTATTCCTAACTTAGTGGAAACAGTAAAAGGATATGCTTCTCATGAAAAAGAAGTTTTTGAAAATGTTACCAAGGCAAGAGCAGATGCTTTGAGTGCTGAGGCGACTGGAGATCCAAAAAAAGTTGGAGAAGCAGAAAACCAGTTAACAGAAACTCTTAAAAGTTTGTTTGCTGTTTCTGAAAACTATCCAGATCTTAAAGCATCAAACAACTTTGTTGAACTTCAAAGAGAAATAAGAGATACCGAAGATAAAGTTCAAGCATCAAGAAGATTTTACAACAGAAATGTATTAGCACTAAACACTAAAATAGAAACATTTCCAGTAAATCTTATCGCAGGAATGTTCAACTTTGAAAAAAGAGAATTTTTTGAAATTGAAAACAAAGAAGAAAAAGAAAATGTCAAAGTAAGTTTCTAAGAATATGGCAACTTTTTATGACGAGAAAGAAAAAAACATTCGCAGAACATATTTTTACCTCACAGGATTCTTTCTGTTTATTATCGGAATAGGATGGTTTTTGAGTTATTTTTTTGACTCGTCTCTTATCTTATTGATAGCAGTTATTGTCTCTATCGCAATGAGTTTTACTTCTTACTGGTACTCAGACAAGATAGTGATTTCACTAAGTAAAGCAAAACAAGTAAAAAAAGATGACTACCCAGAGTTTTATAGAATTGCTGAAAATCTTTCTATTGCGAAAGGACTTCCGATGCCTCGTCTCTTTGTTGTAGATGATCCACAACCAAATGCTTTTGCAACAGGAAGAAACCCTGAACACGGAGTGGTTGCAGTGACAACAGGCCTTTTAGAGAAGTTGGAACGAAGAGAACTGGAAGGAGTAGTTGCTCACGAGATGGCACATATAGAGAATTACGACATTCTCATATCATCAGTTGTTGTTGTTTTAGTGGGAGTAGTTGTTCTTGTTGCTGATATTTTTTTCCGAATGGCATTTTTTGGAGGAATGAGAGATCGAGAAGGAAAAGGAGGAGTTGTTATTCTTGTTATCGCTGTCTTTTTTATGATTCTTGCACCGATACTGGCACAAATTATGAAGTTTGCAATATCACGAAAGAGAGAGTATTTAGCGGACACAACAGCTGTTCTTACTACTCGTTATCCAGAAGGATTAGCAAGTGCTTTAGAAAAAATTAGCAGAGATCCAAATCAGTTAAAAACAGCCAGTGATTCAACTGCCCATATGTATATTTCAAGTCCTTTCCGTGGAAAAGAAAAGAAAAGCTGGTTTCGTAAACTGTTTATGACTCATCCACCAACAGAAGAAAGAATAGCAAAGATAAGAGGAGTAGATATATAAATCCTAAATCCGAAATCCTAAATCCGAAACAAATTCTAAATCTTAAATCCAAAATACAAAACAACAATACCATGTCATTCTGAGCGAAGCGAAGAATCCCATGGAATAAGCACCAAATTCAAAATTACAAATCCCAAATAAATCACAAATTCAAATGTTCAAAATTCAAAACAGCGATGCGCTTGTCATTCCCGCCCCCGATGGGACTCGAGGATAAACTCCAGCGGGAATCTAGTATAACAGTTATAATTTTTATAGCCGTTATGACAAATATAGAAATTACAAATTATAATATTTAAAATGAAAAACTGTCCAAGTTGTAATCAAAAACTGAAAGAGATTAACTTTTACGGAGTAAAAATAGATTACTGTAAAGAGTGCGATGGTCTTTGGTTTGAAAAAGAAGAACTTGATAAAGCAAAGGACTCAAAAGAAGAGATCATAAACTGGCTTGATGTTGACCTTTGGGAGAAGAAAGAAAAATTTCAGATGTCAAAAAAAGACAGACAGTGCCCTGAGTGCAATCTTCCTCTTTACGAAGTAAAATACGGTGAATCAGAAGTTAAAGTTGATGTTTGTAGTATCTGTGAAGGAGTTTGGTTAGACAAAGGAGAGTTTTTGAAAATAGTAAATTATTTGAAAAGCAAGGCAGGAGACGAGATAGTAAATAATTACGGAAATCTTTTAATTGAAGAAACAAGAGAAGTGTTTGTCGGCCCAGAGCCGTTAAAAGAGGAGTTAAAAGATCTTTTTGTTCTTTTGAGCTTGTTCAAATATCGCTTCGCCGGAAAGCACCCCTTTTTAGCAGAACTGATATCAAAACTTCCAAAAGCATAAACCCTCTTGTCCACCCCCGGGGGTGGACAAGGGGGGGGTG
>CAZKZM010000048.1:0-2520 GCA_964557305.1 uncultured Candidatus Saccharibacteria bacterium
CCTTTTTCTTGAATTTTTTGAACTGCTTCTTCTCCTTGTTTTTTGAAGTCAGAAGCAGAAAATCTTGTGTTTGGATCAGCAACATCAAGGAGGTAGTGGGGGATCCCTTGCATCTCTTCTTCATCCACTTTTCCAGAGCCGATATCCATTCCTTTATAAACCTGCCTTGAATCGGCGGAAATAACCTCTCCGTTGAACTTCTGAGAAAGATAAACAGCCAAGTCACTCTTCCCAGAAGAAGTTGGTCCCAAAACAACAACAACTTTTACTTGATCTTTGTTCCTTTTAATCCCCATAAAGAGTAATCGTTTATTTTAACATCAACAAAACTGCCAACCATTTTTTTACTTCCCTTGAAACTGACACTTTTGTAGTTTCTTGTTTTTCCAAAAAGCAACCCTTTATTATTAGAGCCAGTGACTAATACTTTTAATTTTTTCCCGATACATTTTTTATTTTTTTCAAGATTGCTTTCTTTTAATAGTTCGTTTAAAACTTTCTCTCTTCTTTTTTTCTCACCTGGAGAGACAGTTTCTTTCATTTTATAAGCGACAGTTTGTTTTCGTGGAGAGTACTTTCCAATATATATCATATCAAACAGTATTTCATTGAAAAGATTAAGCGTGCTCCGAAAATGCTTCTCAGTTTCTCCTGGAAAACCAACAATTATATCGGTTGATATAAAGATATCAGGAACTGCTTCTTTTACTTTTTTAATAATTTTTTTATACTCAGCAATATTATAAGGTCTGTTCATTTTTTTTAATATCTCATCATTACCGGATTGGACGGGAAGGTTTAGATAATTAGTTACTTTTTTACAGTTTTTCATTGCATCAATCATATCATCAGAAAAATCATTAGGATGAGAACTGGTAAATCTTATCCAGAAGTCACCACTAATTTTATCTGCTTCTTTTAGGAGTTCTCCAAAAGTTAGTTCATCTTTGTATGCGTTAACATTTTGCCCAAGAAACCAGATCTCTTTATGTCCTTGCTTTACGGCATCTTCCACTTCTTCTAAAACTTCTTTTGTTGGACGAAAAGAAACTCTTCCTCTGGTATAAGGAACGACACAGTAAGTGCAAAAGTTGTCACAACCAGTCATAACTGATATATAGGCACTGACTCCATTTCTTTTTGGAATAATATCAAAGTAATTTTTATTACTTTTGCTAAGAAAAGGAAGAGGCCAGTGGGGAAGATCGTTGATATCTAAAATGTGATCAAAAATAGAAGATAAACTTTTTTTATCTTCTTCAAGAACACATCCCGTAAGGATAGTTACTGGCTTTTCTGTTTCTTTTTTTACTTCTTTTCCCTTGGCAATAACTCTGTCTATTGCTGACTGTCGGATGCTACAAGCAGTAAAAACAAGAATATCAGCGTCTTCTTCGCTTCCCTCTAAAAGACCGTTTTCTTGAAAAAAAGATGACACTCTTTCGCTGTCACTTTCGTTCATCTGACAGCCGTATGTTATTATGTGATATTTCATATTTCTTTAATTAATCTCGTATATCTTTTCTTTTTTTTCTTTTAACTTTAACTTCCAGCCCCTTAAAACATCAAGAATATCTTTTTTGTTTACTCTCGTCAATGTTTCAGTGATTATAAAAGCAGGATGACACCTTCTTTCGTTGATTTCAAGTGCTTTTTCGGTTTTTAAAAGGGGAAAAGACAAAGCTTCGAGCATTACTTCTGTTACTTTTTCTTTCTTTTCTATTACAAAAAGATTTTTTCCTTTTTGCCTTGCTTTTATTACAAGAAATGAGCTTGAAAGAAGTCCACAAAAGAAGACGAAAGAGTGAAATGCCTTCATCTCAACTACAAGCAAAAGAAATATGAAAAACATCATTAAAACAAGAAAAAAGAAGAAGTAAAAAAAGTTTACAGCAAAAACAACTTGCGAAGGTTGTTCTTCTAAAGAAATAATTTCTTTTTCTTTCTTTTCTTTTTTATATATAAGATCAATCACTTTTAACAGTGCTTTGTTTTTATTCTTATCAAGAGGAAGGGGAGTAGTTACTGTTAAAAAAAGAACAAGAGTTGGGATTAAAAAAACACCAACAAGAGAAGCGAGAGAGTTAATATTAAAACCAAAAAAAGAAAGATTGAAAAGAAAAAGTAAAACAGCAACAATCATTCCAGAAAAATAAACATTTTTTTCTGCTTGTTTTTTTCTTTCTTCATATAACTTTTTTACTTTTTTTTCGGTTTGATGTGGGTCAGAGAGGAGATCTTTTATTTTTCCTTGTTCTTTTTTGAAGAGATCTTTAATTAAAAGAAAAGGAAGTGTATTTTTCTTGCAAAAAAGAAAAACTTTTCTATAAGCAACACTTTTGAACTCTTTTTCAGCTTCTTTTTCGTCGTTGTTTATTGTTTTTAGTATTTTTTCCAAATCTTTTTCTGAAGCAGAACTCCAAAAAAGATACTTGTTTTTTATGAAGTAGTAACTAAAAACAGAGAAATCTACTCCCTGGAAAAGCGCTTTTTTTGAAGATATTTGAAATAAAAAGTTGG
>CAZKZM010000049.1:0-1888 GCA_964557305.1 uncultured Candidatus Saccharibacteria bacterium
TTTCTTACTACCTCTCCAAAAGAATAGAAGAGTAAGACATAAAAACAGGTTTTATAAAAAAATAGGGGCTTCTTGGAAGCCCCTTTTGGTTGTTTGCGACTGGCGTTTATTCATTAAAGAAGTGAAATGCCTTGTTTCTCCCCATCTTGTTCGGTGTTTGGAACAGGATACGGAACATCTTCGCAACTCTCCTCCGGTCTCCTTTTTTGCGAAAGAACAAAAGTGATGAGAACTTAATTGGCAAAAGCGAGGGAGTTTTTCCTGCTGCCATTGATACCAACTCATCAGTGCAATCTTCGCAACATGTGTAGTAAGGATTTATTGAAAAATCATTACCACTTAAAAGAACTGAGAAGTAGGCGATAGACCTTTTTTTGCAGTGCGGACATATCATCTTTGGCGTCCGATCTTCCCCTCTTTTCAGAAGCCATTCAAGGTGTTTTTCGAGGCCATTTTTATTTCCATTGTCACTTTTCACTTTTTGAGAGTAAAACCAGCTCAAGAACTGATAATCTTCAAACATCAACAATTCCAGCGTTCTTCCTTTCCTTTTTCCACTTTGGAAGGTGTAAGGTCCATTCGGCTTGTAATAATTGTTTTTCAATTCGCACCTCCTCGTCTTGTTGTTAAAAGATCTATACTAATTCCTATTATACAATAAAGAGATAATATTGTCCAATAAAAAACACCATAGGATTGACCTATGGCACTTTTCTATGCCTGCTTGTCTTGTGATAAATCTCCTAGTTTCAAAGTGGGTGCCTCAGTCCTACTCCACGGAGTAGGATCATGGAAAGCTCCCTTATAGAAGGTGTTAAGATTTTCATTACAACAAGCAGGCACTATTATTCTATCTTTTATGACCACTTTCGTCAACTTTTAATTCAGGTTGGTAGTGCTCGTTAAGTTTGTAGTGAATCTTGTTTACTTCTACTACTTCTTTGTTTTTTACTTTTGCTTCTATCATAAATCCGCTCATTGTTTCTTCTGAAAATGACTGGTCAAAAACAAAATTTCCGAGAGAGTAGGCGATATGCTTCCCATTATACTCTTCTACCTCTTGCGTCACATGTGGGTGATGGCCGATGATAATATCAGCACCACTATCTACCGCTGTTTTGCTGATGTGTTCTTGGTTTTCGTTTTGTATTTTTTGATACTCTTCGCCAAAATGAAGAGTGACCACTAAAATATCAACACTTTCTTTTGCTTTTTGAACATCTTCTTTCATATTATCCAAAGAAAATGTTGTTATTCCGGACTTTTCTTCTGTTGCATATGCAGAAGGAAACAAAAACTCGGTATATCCCAAAAAGCCAACTGTTGTTCCGTCTTCAAGTTCTATTATAGTAGGAGTGTGTGCTTCTTCTGCGCTGAAGCCAGCACCGGTGTACAGGATGTTTTTTTCTTTTAACCTGTTCATCGTGTCTTCAAACGCTTCTCTTCCGTAATCAAAAGTGTGGTTGTTGGCTAACGAAAGCACATCAAATCCAGCAAAAACAAGCCCTTCAACAGAATCAGGAGAAGCCCGAAAAGAGTACTTGCTTCCCTGATTAAATCCTTTATCAGAAATCATACTTTCTAAATTACCAAACAAGACATCAGCACTTTCAAGTTTTTCCGATATCTTCAAAAAAGGAAAAGTGTAATCTTCTCCATACTTTTCAACCATATGTTTAACTCCCCGATCAAGCATAATATCTCCAACAAAAAGGAGGGTATATGTTTCTGTTTCTTCTGTTTTTTCTACTTCTTCCTCAGTAATAATCACTTCTTCTTTCTCTTCTTTAACCAAAACCCGTTCTTCCTTAGAAAAAAGAGAAAAAAACAAAAAACAAACAAAACCCACAAAAATAACCCCAAAAACAACCTTTTTCATAAACCTAAA
>CAZKZM010000050.1:0-5092 GCA_964557305.1 uncultured Candidatus Saccharibacteria bacterium
TTGACAAATTGTTTTATTGGTGGTAGAATATAAGAATAAAAAGGAAGGATTTTATATAGCACATTAAACAATTTAATATTAGGAGATTGAAAATGAAAAAATCTGGTAAGTATTTGACAAACAAAAATGCGGTAAAAGTTATTATTGCTGTTCTTGCCGTTATGGCAGTCACTGTTTTCTTTTTTGAAATCGACTTCTTGACTACCGTGATCGGAGTAGTACTGATCATAATCACTCTAACGGTTAATAGCCTTGTTGGAGTAGATACTGTTGTTGGCGGAATTCCTACTCGTTTTGGAGAAAGAATCAAGAATAAAAACAAAGAAGTTCGTATTCTTGAGGAAGGTATTCATCTTGTTTTTCCTTTAATTGATACTCTGGAACAAGAAGAGATATTTGAAAAAAAACTGACAACAACAGAGGTTACAACACAAGCGACCTTAAAAGATAAGCTAACAATAAAAATGAAGGGTTCTGTCCAGTACAGACCTCACAACCTGAATGTTTATGTTGAAATGGCGGAAAAAACCATCGAAGAAGGCATGATTGACACAGTTGAGGATGAGTTCGGATCAATCTGTGGTATGAAAAATGCAGATGACTTTTATCAAAACAGGGCAAAAGTTGCTCTTCTAATTGACTGTATGTTTAGACTAGAAAGAGCTCCTCACTACTACTTAAATGAGGCAAATTTCTTAGTCCTCTCGTCAATCAAAAAAGAGTTCGGTGAAGAACCATCTCCTGTCGCAGGCCAGGTAATGGGAGTAATTCTTTCACAAAAAGATGCTGAAAGGTATGAAAAAAAAGGAGGAGATAAACAAAAATTAAAAAATATCAGGGAAAAACTAAATCCGAACAGATGGATTCTTAAAGAAGAAAAAGATGCTGAAGGCAATGAATTAGGAGAAATTGATCTGATCGCCTTCTATAATGATAATATAACCCGTATAAATCTTCTCTTTGATCTTTCTGAACTGGTTCCCGAAGAGCGGCTCTCTCCAACAGAGAAGTTGTATGGGATAAAAGTAGCCAGATTTCGAATGGCATTGGTGGAATTTTCAGAAGACGTTCAAAGAGCGTTCGAAGAAGAAAGGAGCGCTAAAGCCCAGATGAAGGCGGCTGATGCCCGATTTGAGACTAAGGAAAGGTTAATCAAGGGGTATATTGCCGCTGGCCTTTCACCTGAAGTGGCAGTAAACTTGGTGGAAAGCACCACTAATGAAAAGACAACTCGCCAGGTTATCTCAGTAGAAGGAAAAGGAGGAAACAGTGATCTGCTTTCTTTCGCCCACCTCATGAGAGGTGGTTCACCTCAATCTCCTGCTTCTTCTGCCCCAAAAAAACCAGAAGAAAAAACAATCGAAGAACACTTTAAGGAGAATGATGAGTTCTTCGATTCTATCGAATAAATTCCGAAAGGAAAAAAGGAGACCATAATGGTCTCCTTTTTATATTTACAGCCACTTTATATTATTCAACTTCTTCTCTATAGGGATCGTTCTTTTTTTCATAAAAACCATCATCTAAAAAATTACCAGATGATATTTCAATTAATTTTCTTTTTATATCACTGGTTATATTAACTGCTGTTTCATTAGGTATATCTATTTTCGATTGTAAAGAGAAAATAAGTTCTTCTTCTTTTTTAATTTCTCCTTTATTAATTCTTGATATCAGTTTTGTAATATAAATATCGGGTAGTCTGCTAAATCTTTCCTCAAATTCTTTATTATCAATCTCTTCTTCAATTAAATCTCCCAAATTATCTAAATTATATTTATTGGCAATATCTTCAATAAAATCTGTAATGTTTGTTCTAGAAAAAACTATATTTGTTGGAAATAAAGATTTTTCTTCAGTGTTATTTTTTTTATCTTCCATATATTTTAAAAATATTAATTATTGTAATCAGGATTATTAAGAATACTGTTCATTTTATTCCTCAATGCAGTTGCTTCTGCATGTCTACCTGCAATTATTAACCTTCTTGTTTCTCTTCTTATTTTTGCTCTATTGTTGTAGACATTGTTGCGTAAGGCTTCTTTTTGCTCACTACTACCTTTTTCTCCTATTTCTGTTATTTTTCTACTATCCATTCCGTGGAAAACATCAATATTAGACAAAGAATCTTTATCAATATTTTCTCTAAATGTTGACGGAGCAGATTTCCTTACCGCATCTGCTGTTAATCTGCGATTTGCACCCTCTTCTCCGTGTTGAGCAACTAGTCTTTTAACTTTCTCTGGATCAAGGGCCTCTTGAACTGCTCTTGCTTTTCCAGGATTTTTTGCTGTTAAATTTGTTGCATCTTCAAGGGCTTTAACTTTCTTGGCATTCGGTCTTGATTTATTTAACTCTTTTAACAAGTCTTCTTTCTGTCTTTCTGGGCTTAACTTTGATACTTTTTCTTTTGTTTTATCACCAAGTTCTCCTTTTATCCTTTCTTGCTTTGCTTTTGCTATTTCAGCTCTTCTTGTAAAGTTAGCTCTTTGATCTGCACTCAAGTTTTGATCATTAGCAAGTTTTTCATTTCGTTTTACTTGAAATCCAGTCCACTTTTCTTCCGCTTTTTTCCCTGTGTGCTTTGCTCCGTACTTTCCTAAAGCGTATCCGCCTGCTCCTGCTGCTGCTCCCCACGCTACTGTTCTTTTTCTTGTTGATTGTCCGAAGTTTATTATTTTGTCGGTTCCTAACGCTGATGTTTTTATTGCTAATATGTATCCCATTACCGCTAAGATCGCCACCATTAAAAGCGGAAGAATTGAACTGAAAACATCTGATATGAAAGATTCTCCTTCTATCGGGACTCCTGCTGTTTCGTATGCTGTTCTTATTTCAAAATTTACTCTTAGTGACAAGTAAAGAAAAAATGCTCCTGTTGCTCCAACAAGTGACCACTGAATCAACTGTTTAAACCAATCTTTCCATAACTTTTGTGTAGTTGGATGAATCATACAAACAAAAGCAATTGGCGAGAGTATTGTTATGATCCATATTGCAACATAACGACATATATACAAAAGAACATACAAAAAGAGAACGAAAATCATCACAACATTGATAAATGCCTGCATAAGAAGAAGGGCAACTGGTACTAACAATCTTTCAGTAAGCCCTGCCGTTCCTTTTCCTTCTTTATCAATCTCTTCTAATATTAACTTTCCTCCATCACCAGATATCGTGCTTTTTATCGCATCTATATCGTCTCCTATTCCGTCAACAAAGTAGTTCATAATAATATTGCTTCCATCTACAATTAAACCAACAAGAAGTGGAGCAAAGTTTATTAAAAGCGCTACAATCAGTAACTTTACAAACATCTTTTTTGATCCATACTCGTTAAGTTCAAGAATTATCCCGACAATAACAACAAGCAAAACTAATATTAAAATTATATTTGCAATTCCTTGAGTTATTGGAAGACCAGCAGCAACTGCAGGGTTAGTTCCACAAGAATAACAAAACTTAATAAAATCGCCGCCCGTAACATATCCCAATAAATCAGCCATCCATATCGCTGGATATATTGTTATATAATAAGGAACCTTAAAAATAAATATTATGGACTTTACTATTGCGTCATAAAAATAATTCGCGCTTACAAAAAAAGGAACAAAAATAGCAAAAACCGAAACAAGTAAAACTGTTTTAAATTTTTCGCAAGTTGAAATTATTTTTTTGAATCCTTTTTTTATCATCTTTCTGAATCCATTAAATATCCTTTAATTAAAAGGATTTCATTGAATTTAAAAACTTGAGTAAGTCCTTCAAGATCATCGTTTCCTTTTATTATTGATCCTGGAAGAAGGGTTGATAAATCTTCACGGTTTTTATTGGCTATATTACATCTTTCAAAAGAGCCGTCATCTGTTTTAAAAATAACAAAAACAGGGGCTGGATCTCCAATCTCAAAAGATCTTATTCCGCAGTGATACTTGTCAGAACTCCAAAAACCACTCATCATCCCACAAGTAAAAGTTCCTTCCAGTGTTGACTCTTCTATTAAAGATTCTTTTGATCCTGGGCCCATCGGGATAGACAACTCTTTCAAGGCGCTTCCTGTATATTCATTGTTTTTTGGATCATCTTCATCATTAAAATTATATCCTTCATAAAAGTAAACCCACCCTTGTTCTTCTGGCTTTAATCTTACTGGAGCTACTGATTTTATCTGAAATGGTGTACTTATCTTTCCTGTTGGTTCTTCTTCTAAAGAAATAGCACAGCGAACTCCGTCCCCACTTGTTCTTGCTTTTTTTAATCCATCTTCCTCAGCAAAGAGAATAATTCCGTAATTATAACTACTTCCTCCTTCTAACTCTGGAATAACAAAATAAGTGCCAGTGCTTCCTGTTAAAAGCCCAACATCCGTATTTCTAGGAGTTTTTATCTCCATACAGTACTTTCCACTATCTTGTTCTTTCAGAGTTTCATAAAATAACTTTATCGCATCGTTTCTTGCTTCTGTATCACCTCCTTCATAGTCACTAAGAATGCCACTAATCCCTGAAAAATCAAAGTTGCAGATATATGGCCCTGCGGGTAAAGGAGGATACTCTATCTCTTCTGGTTCTTCTAAAGAAATTTCAAGAAAGTCAGGATTTATCTCCTTTATTAAAACATAAAATCCTAAAAGAAGAATAACTCCTGTCAACGCCGCTATTATTTTTTTTATTGCACTTGATCTTTTTTCAGGATTTCCTGCTGATGTCATAAAGATAAACCCAGCATAAATCAAAGCCCCAAAAAGGATAAGTCCAACAATCATTACTAAGAAGTTGAAAAGAAAAGAAACATAAATTCCAACTTGCTCGGTTGCATCTGCCGCTTCTTCTATTCCCGGATAATCTACTTCTAATTTCGGATCATACTCATCTTCATCTCCAAAAACAGGAAGAACAAACAAAAAAGCAATAAAAGTGGTTAGTAGTATTTTTTTCATTATTACTTAACTAATCGCTGATTATATTAATTATATCTTCTATCTGGTTATTAAACTTTGTGTCAAAATTTGAATCAAAAAAGGATTCAAAAACTGCCTGACTTTGTGTCTCACTTTCACAAGAAGAACCACCAACTCCCACACTAAACA